>CABXPN010000028.1 GCA_902514225.1 uncultured Bacteroidota bacterium | reverse complement strand
TGAATTATCTCATAAGATTCTGTAAAATCTGTTCCGTCAATGGTGTAAGTTTTTAATCCGAAACCCTTTGCGTAATGGGTTGCATCTACTGCTCTCATTTCTGATGCATGTGCTGAAATATCCCATTCGTTATCTTGTACTAAATACAAGATTGGTAATTTTTTAAGTACTGCCATCTGAAAGGCTTCTGCAACTTCTCCTTCAGTAATAGATGCATCTCCAAACGAACATACTGTCACTGGTTCTTCTCCTTTTTTAGGTTTTGTTAATCCTTCTTTTTCTTGGTACTGAATTCCCATTGCAACTCCTGTTGTAGGGATTCCTTGCATTCCAGTTGCAGAAGATTGATGTGGAATTTTTGGAAATCCTTTTCTATTTAAAGAAGGATGGGAATAATAAGTTCTCCCTCCAGAAAACGGATCATCTTTTTTACATAATAATTGCAACATGAGTTCATATGGTCGCATCCCAATTCCTAGTAACATGGAATCATCACGGTAGTAAGGTGCTACCCAATCATTTTGAGTTAATTGTAAACCAACTGCTAATTGAATGGCTTCATGTCCTTTGGATGTAGCATGTACATATTTTGAAGTAACCTCTTTATTTTCCTCATAAATATCGCTCATTGCACGAGCAGTGCACATTAAGGAATATGCTTTTTTGTAAATATCTTTGGAGAGTTTTTTACTCATTATTTATTTTTAAATTTCGCTATTGCATTCCTAGTAAAATCAGATAAAACCAAAGTACCACTATTTACCGCTCTTTCCATTAAAAGTGTATCCCAATGCTCAGTTCCTTGCCACATTACTTTTTTCAACCCTTCCATTGCTTCAGGGTTAGATTTAGAAAGGGTAGTGGCTAGTTTTTCTACTTCTATGTCCATTTCTTCTGCTGAATCATATATTTCTGTGTACAATCCTTTTTCACGAGCCCAATTGGCATCAAACCATTTAGTTGCATTTATTGTCATTGCTGAAAATGCTGATCTTCCTATTTTACGCTCAACTGCAGGACCCACCACAAAAGGACCAATACCAATAGCAAGTTCCGATAATTTTGCAGATGCAAATTTGGTTGCAAAACAATAATCAGTTGCGGATGCCATACCGATACCACCACCAACTGCTTTACCTTGTAAACGCCCAATAATAAATTTAGGACATTTACGGGCTGCATTTATCACATTGGCAAATCCTGAAAAGAATTTCTTTCCATTTTCTGGAGTATCAATTGCTACTAGTTCATCAAAGGATGCTCCTGCACAAAAAGCTCTTTCTCCTGCACTTTTAAGGATGATTACTTTTATGTTATCATCTTCTCCTGCTTTGGTTATAGTAGTAGCTAATTCTGCCAATATATGCCCTGGTAAGGAATTGGATTGTGGATGAAAGAACTCAATTGTTCCTATTCCATTTTCTATATTTATTTTTACGTATTCTTTCATTATATAAATTTATTGTTGATCTAATTTACGCACCATAGTTAAGATGGTGGCTAACATTACTGTTTCTCCTTCTTCATCATATACATCCACCAAGAATTTCACAATTCCTTTTGCAATATCGCCATCTTCTCTTTTTTCTTGGCTTATTTTTTCTTTTGCAGTAAATCGTACTCCAACAGTCATTCCAGGATAAACGGGTTTGGTGAATCTACATTCATCAATTCCATAGTTTAAGAGTACAGGTCCTTTTGCAGGGTCAACAAATAATCCTGCTGCCTTACTCATAATGAAATATCCATGTGCAACACGCTCAGTAAATATGGTTCCCTCCAAAGAATTTTCATCCATATGGGCATAGAATTTATCTCCTGAAAGTTCTGCAAACTCATTAATGTTATCTAGTGTAACCAAATGGGTGTCTGTAATTACGGTATCTCCAATTTCAATTTCTTCAAAGTGCTTACGGAAAACATGAGGTCCATCCGTATTTTGTGCTCCACCCACTTGATATTCCTTAGTAAGTGCTGTAATTGTAGTAGGGTGTCCTTGTATTGCAGTTCTCTGTAAATAATGTTTTATACCTCTAACTCCACCCATTTCTTCACCACCACCAGCTCTACCAGGTCCACCATGTGTAAGTAGTGGCATAGGAGAACCATGCCCAGTACTTTCCTTGCTACAGGCTTCATTTAACACCAGAATTCTACCGTGCATACTTGCTGCACCTAATACAAATTGTTCTGCAATTTTCATATCATTAGTAATGATAGAGCAAACTAAAGAACCTTTACCCATTCTGGCAAGTTCAATTGCTTCCTCAATCGTTTTGTAAGGTAAAATAGTCGATACAGGTCCGAATGCCTCAACATTATGACAGTCCGTTTTGTTAAACGGATCATCATTTAAAAATAGGATAGGGGAGATAAATGCTCCTTTGTTTTTATCGGCTCCTGTTACTTCAAATTCTTCTAAACTTCCGTAAATAATCTCTTGGGTTTGCGCAAGTTGTTTTACTTTTTCCGTTACTTCAATTTTTTGTTCGTTTCCTGCCAAACTTCCCATTCTTACTCCATCAAATGAAGGATCTCCAATAGTAATTTTTGAGAGTCTTTTTCCTAGTGCAATTTGAACGTCTTCCACTAATTTTTCAGGAACAATAATCCTACGAACTGCAGTACATTTTTGTCCTGATTTTACAGTCATTTCTTTTTGAACTTCTTTAATAAAAATATCAAATTCTGCAGTGCCAGGAATTGCATCTTCTCCAAGTACAGAACAATTTAATGAGTCCGCTTCCATGTTGAAAGAAACAGCTTTTTCTATAAGTCTTGGATTAGCTTTTAACATCATTCCTGTTGATGCACTTCCTGTAAAGGTTACAATATCCCCTGTTTCTACTTTATCAATAATCCCTCTGGCACTACCACAAATTAACTGTAAACTTCCTTCAGGTAAAATCCCTGACTCTACAATTTCACGCACCATCATTTCGGTAAGGAAACAAGTAAGAGTTGCAGGTTTTACAATGGCAGGCACTCCTGCCATCAAATTCACTGCAATTTTCTCTAGCATTCCCCAAATTGGGAAATTAAAGGCGTTAATGTGTATTACAACACCTTCTCTTGGTGTCATAATATGATGACCAATAAAAGTTCCATTTTTTGATAAGGGAGCCATATCACCATCAATATGATAAGGTAAGTCGGGAAAGTTTTTTCTAAGAGAGGCATTTGCGAAAACATTACCTATTCCTCCTTCAATATCAATCCAAGAATCTACTTTAGTTGCGCCTGTTTCTGCACTAAGAGCATAAAACTTATTTTTAATGGAATGCAAGTGAAGTGCTAATGCTTTTAACATTAATCCTCTTTCTTGGAAAGTCATTTTTCTTAATTTAGGACCTCCAACTTCTCGGGCATAGTCCATCATTTCAGCAAAGTCCAATCCTTTTGATGAAGCTGTTCCGAGTTGCTCTCCCGTAATTGCATTAAAAAGTGGAGCTCCTTTACCATCTCCTTTAGTCCATTTCCCTAAAGCGTAATTATCGTAATTTCTCATTTTATTCAATTATTATTCTCTTTTCTACTGTTCCGTCATTGTAGATGTAGAATAATGGTATCTTCTTAATTATTTTACTTTCTCTTCCTAAAACGTCCACAATCTTAATTAATCTCTTATCTGAATTTATATCTAAAATACTTGTAGGAACATTAGATACTGTAAAGAATAGAGTGGCAATACATCCTTGTTTATCTGTAACCACACAGGTATAATTACCATTAATTAATGGAGTAATAGTTGATAATGTATCACCTGTACTCCATGTATAACTGTATGGTGGTGTTCCTCCATTTACATTCACTATTAAATCAAGCATAGATTGATTTATCATGGCAGTGAGCAAAGGAGGTTCATTTACAACATACGTTTCTAATGTACTATTACCATTTGCATCAGTAACAGTTACAGTATAAGTTCCAGCAGAAATATTAAATATATTTTGATCAGTAGATCCATTAGACCATAAAAAAGTAAATGGATAAGCTGTTCCAAAAACATCTAACATAATCAATCCATCTAAACCTCCATTACAACTTACATTTACTAATTTATCTAAGTCAACCATTGGTGGAGAAATTACAATACTGTTAATTGAATTTCCTAGATAGTAAACTATATCTCCATAAGGATTTCCTAAAGAATCTGTTTCAATTTCTGCTAAACTCCAGTTTACCGTAGAGTCATTAGTTCTCCATGAATACCTACTTTCTTGCCAATAATATTCAGAAGAGCTTGTATCTTGCACCCATTGAGATGAACCTGTTAATGTGTCTGTTATCTTGAAGAAAGTATTCTCAAATTCAAAACTTGTTTCGAATACTCTCAATGCATCAAAAGTCCCAGTTGGAAGCTGAACTTGACCCCACGCATCAGCAATATATTTATGCGTATTTCCAAAGATTACTTTAACAGAATCCATAGTATAAGGCCCAGGTATACCTACCAAAAAAGAAGGCATTGGAGGAGATAGTAAAGTGTCCCACTGAAATAGAATGTGGGTATTAGTAATTGTATCTAAATAATTTAAAGGTGTGGGCAATAACGTCCTATTAAAAGGATAAACCATTCCTGAATCAACATAACCAACAGCAGCGAGCCCATTTACTGATCTATTTAAATAATAATATACTCCAGAGTCAATCTGTACACATAAATTACTTGAAGGAAAGTTTGATTGATAAGGAGTTGATGATGGATCAATAAACCCTAGAAGCATTTCTGGTGTTCCTGCTGCATTAGAGAAATTCCAATTCTGATTTGATCCAGAAGAACCTGGTAAATAGGTTCCGTAATCGTACGCAGTTATTACAGTATCCCCAATGTTTGGAAGATTATTACTCATTACTGTTATTTGAGAATAAGATAAAAATGGTAATAGTAAAAATAAATAGATTAGTTTTTTCATAGTAGTAATGTAAAGTTAATATTAGTTTTTTATTTAGTTTTTTTCCAAGTATCAAAAGTTATTTTTTGTTTCTCTTTTCTGTTTTCTTCCCTTTCAGAAAGTGGAGAGCATTCCTTCATTAGATTTTTGCATTCTTCTGGTAATTCTTGGTATAGTTCTGTTCCTTTAGTTTTCCAATTTATCATATCATCCGAAACATCTCCTTTAATTTGTGCAGGATTACCAACCACAACTTTCCGGTTTGGAATTTCCATTTCTCCTTTTATAAAACAAAGAGCTCCAACAATACATTCATCTCCTACATTTGCATCATCCATAATCACTGCATTCATTCCAATCATAGAATTTTTACCAATATTTGCTCCATGAATTATTGCACCATGACCAATGTGTGAATTCTCTTGTAAAACAACATCTTTCCCAGGAAAAATATGAATGATACAGTTGTCCTGTACATTACAACCATCCTCAATCGTAATTTGTCCCCAATCACCCCTTAAGCTAGCTCCAGGACCTATATATACATCTTTTCCGATAATTACATTACCAATAATAGTAGCTTCCTTATGCACAAAGGAAGAGGGATGTATTACAGGTTTATATCCGTTAAATTCGTAAATCATTATATATTTTCAATAATAGTTGCATATCCTTGCCCAACACCAATACACATAGTAACTAAGGCATATTTTTTATTTTGTTTTTTAAGTTCAATGGCAGCAGTTTGTAAAATTCTTGTTCCACTAACACCAAGTGGATGACCTAATGCAATTGCTCCTCCATTTGGGTTGATTCTTGGGTCGTTATCTTTAAGTCCCCATTCGCGAATACAAGCAAGTGCTTGAGCAGAAAAAGCCTCATTCAACTCAATAATATCCATATCTTCCATTGTTAAACCTGCTCTTTCAAGAGCTTTATTAGAAGCCATTACGGGTCCTATTCCCATAATTCTAGGCTCAACACCTACAACAGCTGAACTTACAATTTTTGCAAGAGGAGTGAGGTTATTTTCTTTTACTCCTTTTTCAGACGCTAGGAGCATTGCAGCTGCACCATCATTTAATCCTGAAGCATTTCCTGCAGTTACTGTTCCTCCTTCTTTTTTGAAGGCAGTTCTTAATTTTGATAATACACCTAATGAAGTATTTGTTTTTATAAATTCATCTTTACTGAAAATAATTGGATCTTTTTTTCTTTGTGGAATTTCTACTGAAATAATTTCTTCATTAAATCTTCCTTCTTCCTGTGCTTTTGCTGATTTCATTTGAGAGTTATAGGCAAACATATCTTGGTCTTCACGTGAAATATTGTATTTCTCTGCTAAGTTTTCAGCAGTATTTCCCATTCCATCTACTCCATAAAGTTCTTTCATTTTTTTATTTACAAATCTCCAACCAAAAGAAGAGTCATGCATCTCGGCATCTCTACCAAAAGGTTTGGAAACTTTTGAAATTACCCAAGGACCTCTAGTCATGTTTTCTACTCCACCCGCAATAAATAAATCTCCATCACCAGCCGCAATTGCTCTGTGTGCATGAATAACAGCAGACATTCCAGAAGCACATAAACGATTTACTGTTTCTCCAGGAACTGTGAATGGCAATCCTGCTAGTAGTAAGGACATACGAGCCACATTTCGGTTATCCTCCCCAGCTTGATTGGCACACCCTAAAATAACATCATCAATTTTACTGGTATCAATTCCTGTTCTTTTTACAAGTTCTCTGATTGGAATTGCTCCCAAGTCATCAGTTCTTACATCTTTTAAGGTTCCACCAAAGTTACCAATTGGAGTCCTGATTGCGTCAATAATATATGTCATAATTTAATTTCCAGGAAACCACTCTTTTTTAGTACGATAAACCGTACCTTTAAAATGAGCAATTTCTTCCATTTCTTGATTTGTTATTGTAATGTAGTATAAAGCTGTTTTATTACTTTTATTTATTTCTTTTGATATTGCAGTTAAAATATCTCCACTTTGAACCTTTTTTGTGTAAGAAATAGAAGTTTCTACTGACAAGGACTGTATTCCATCAGAATTAGCAGAAAAAGCCAAACAACTATCTGCTAAGGAATAAGAAATTCCACCATGAGCAATTTTAAATCCGTTTGTCATTTCATCTCTCACTTTCATTTGAAGTTTGCAAAATCCTTTTGAAATTTCAATAACTTCAATACCGAGCCACTTACTAAACTCATCTCCACTTATCATTTTTTCCACTACTTTTCTTGATAAATCCATAATCTAGTAAAAAGTTTTATTTTCTTTTGCCATTCTCTTTAATAATGGGGAAGGTCTGTACCTATCTTCTCCATATTCATTTTGTAAATCTTTTAATTGACTCAGTACATTTTTAATTCCTATTTCATCTGCCCAAACTAATAATCCTTTTGGATAGTTCACTCCTTTTGTCATTGATAAATCAATATCCTTTTTTGTTGCAATATTTAAGAAAAGTGCATCAGCAGCTTCATTAATTAACATGGATAAAACTCTCCATAAGATCTTTTTTCCTAATTCTCTATCTTCATTTGCTTTTGGTGATTCTGAGGAGTAATTATAATATCCTCTCCCTGATTTTCTTCCTAAATAACCTGCTTCCATCATTCTTTTCTGTGTAAAAGAGGGTTTGTATCTTTGGTCAAAATAGAAGGAAGTAAATACAGTTTCTGTAACGGTATAATTAATGTCATTTCCTATATAATCCATCAACTCAAATGGTCCCATACGGAATCCTCCTATCTCCCGCATTGCCCAATCTATAGTAGAGAAATCGGCAATACCTTCTTCATAAATTCTTAGTGCTTCTCCATAAAAAGGGCGAGCAACTCTGTTAACGATAAATCCTGGAGTATCTTTTGCAATAACTGTTACTTTTCCCCATTCATCAATTATTGATTTTGCTTTAGTTAATGTTTCTTCAGAGGTTTGTACTGAAGGAATTATCTCAACAAGTGGCATTAAGGGAGCAGGGTTAAAGAAGTGTATTCCTATTACTCTTCCAGAATTTTTACAAGATGCAGCAATTGATGCAATAGATAGTGAAGAAGTATTGGATGCAAGGATGCACTGTTCATCTACTATAGTTTCAATTTGAGTAAATATTTTTTGTTTTATTTCTAAGTTTTCGATAATAGCTTCAATAACTATATCACTTCCAGAGATCTCATTTATGTTTTTAGTGAAATTAATTCTTCCTAAAATTGTTTCATTTTCTTGTTGAGTAATTTTGTCTTTTTCAACTAATCTGTTAAGGATTTTTGTTAACTTATTTTGAGCATTTTCTATAGATCCATCAAAAGAGTCGTACAAACAAACTTCATTACCATTTGTAGCGGCTATCTGAGCAATTCCTGTTCCCATTGTGCCTGATCCTATAACACTTACTTTCATTATTTATAATAATATGATTAATGTGCTAAAATAGTAAATTCAGATGAGTTTAGATGCACTTAAAATGTTCAAATGGCTCAAGGCAATTTATGCATTTATACAAAGATTTACATGCAGTTGATCCGAATTCACTTATTAATTGTGTTTTTTCTGATTTACATTGAGGACAAACTACTATATTTGAAGGTGGAGAAATCCCATACTTCATTAATTTTTCTTTTGTTTCTTCAGTCATTAAATCTGTTGTCCATGGTGGGTCATATTTAATGATAAGTTTAAAATTATGAATGTTATTTTCTTTTAAACAAGTAGAAATATCATCCTGAAAAGTTTTAGTTGCAGGGCAACCAGAGTAGGTAGGGCTGATGTAGATTAAAAAAGAGTTATCCACAAATTTCACATCTAGAATAACCCCTAGTTCAACTACTGAAATAACTGGTATTTCAGGGTCGGGAACAGTGTTTAATAATTCCCAGATTTTATTTGTACTACCATTTTGCATTTGGATAAGCTCTTTGCAAAAATTGCATGTCAGAGAGTAAATGTCCTAAATGCTCAGTGTGTAATCCTTTTTTACTACCCGTTTGCATATAGCAATCTTCAGGTTTGTTTAGCTTTGCTTTATCCAAAATTTCATTAACTTTTTTGTCCCAATCGTTAATTAATGATGAATTATCAACAGCAATTCCAGATTTTAAAAGTTCATTATCAATGTCATCCATTTCAAATAAATTTCCAGTGTACATCCAAATATCTTCTAAGGATTTCTGAACTTTGATATTAGATTCTTCTGTTCCGTCACCTAATCTGATTAACCAATTAGAAGAATGACGTAAATGATATTTTGCTTCTTTTAAAGATTTTGCTCCAAGTGCTGCAAGAATTTCATCTTTACTTTCTGAAAGTTTATTGTAAAATAAAACAGAGAAAGCATCAAAAAGAAAATTCCTTACAATAGTATCTCCAAAATGTCCATTCTTTTGTTCAACAATCAGATTGTTAAAATACTCTCTTTCACTTCTTAAAAAAGCAAAGTCATCTACTGATTTATTTCCGTCAATTGAAGACGCATATTCGTAAAAACCATTGGCTTGTCCGAATAAATCTAATGAAATATTCACCATTGCAATATCTTCTTCCAGAGTTGGTCCGTTAGAGCACCATTGACTCATTCTTTGTCCTAAGATAATAGCATTATCAGCAATTCTTAAAGTGTAGTTTAATAAATTACTCATTATATATTTTTTGCGCCATCAGGCATTGTGTAAAAGGTAGGATGTCGGTACATTTTATCGTTTGATGGGTCAAAAAATGCTTCTCCGTCTTCCGACTCTGAAGAGATAATATATTCTGACTTTACCACCCAAATACAACTCCCTTCATTTCTTCTGGTGTATAAATCTCTTGCATTTTGAAGTGCCATTTCTTTATCTGTAGCATGTACATTTCCTACATGTTTGTGTGCTAATCCGTTTTTACTCTGAATAAAAACTTCCCATACATCTGTGTTTTCTGACATAATAATATTTTAATTTGTTTCTATTGATTTTTGTTTTTTAGAATAGGCTTTTGCAGCTTCTCTTACCCATTTTCCTTCTGAATGTGCTTTTTTATGGTGTTCTAATCTTTGAATATTGCAGGGTCCATTTCCATTTACAACAGACCAGAATTCATCCCAATCCATTTCTCCAAAGTCATAGTGTCCTCTTTCTTCATTCCATTTTAAATCTGGATCTGGAACTGTAAGCCCAATTACTTCTGCTTGTCCTACAGTTTGATCAATAAATTTTTGTCTTAATTCATCATTAGACTGACGTTTAATTTTCCATTTCATGGCATTTCCTGTTCTTGGAGAATCAGAATCTTGAGGGCCAAACATCATAATTGAGGGCCACCAAAATCTGTTTAAAGCATCTTGTGCCATTTGTTTTTGTTCAGGAGTCCCTGAAGCCATAGTTGCCATTATTTCATAACCTTGTCTTTGGTGGAAACTCTCCTCTTTACATATTTTCACCATTCCTCTAGAATAAGGACCGTAAGATGTTCTTTGTAAAGAAACCTGATTTACAATAGCGGCACCATCTACTAACCATCCTACCGCTCCCATATCTGCCCAACTTAAGGTTGGATAGTTGAAGATAGATGAGTATTTTGCTTTTCCTGCTTGTAATTGTTGTACTAAATATTCTCTGCTTACTCCTAGTGTTTCGCAAGCGGAATAAAGATATAAACCATGTCCAGCTTCATCTTGTACTTTGGCAAGTAAAATCATTTTAGATCTTAAAGATGGGGCTCTACTAATCCAATTTCCTTCAGGTTGCATTCCGATTACCTCTGAATGTGCGTGTTGAGAAATCTGCCGAATCAAATGCTTTCTGTAATCATCCGGCATCCAATCTTTTGGCTCAATTTTTTCCTCTCTATCTATTCGTTTTTGAAAATATTGTTCGTTCATTTCATATTATTTGAATTGCAAATTTATTGAAAAAATGTTTTGGAACATATGATATTTGTCACATTACATCAAAAAGTTTTAAAAAAGTTTATTTTTGCACAAATTTAAATAATTATATGAATAAGTTTTATCCTTTAAAAATAGAAGAAATCAGACAATTAACTTCTGATTCAGTTGAAATAAAATTCCAAATTAATTCAGACATTTCAGAAAAATTTCAGTTTAAAGCTGGTCAATACATTACAATAAAAAATGAAATTGATGGAGATGAAATTAGAAGAGCATATTCATTATGTTCAGACCAAAACTCTTCAGAAATTGCAGTAGGAGTGAAAATGGTGGAAAATGGAAAGATGTCTACTTTTTTAACAAAAAATGTAAAAGAAGGAGATGTTTTAGAAGTTATGCCTCCATCAGGTAATTTTGTTTTAGAGGGTGAAAATGTTGTTGGAATTTGTGCCGGTAGCGGTATTACTCCAATTTTAAGTATGTTAAAGTCTGGTAAAGCTGATTTTAAACTGGTGTACGGAAATAAAACTGAATCTTCTACAATGTTTTATGAAGAGATTAAAGAACAAAACTCTGATAATTATTTTGTTTTTTCCAGAGAAGAAGTTGAAGGTAGTTTAAAAGGAAGAATTAACTCAGAAACACTTGATAAAATTGATGGAATATTATCTGCAGATGCATATTATATTTGTGGTCCTGGTGAAATGATTGAAGAAGTTTCTGAATATTTAATAAAAAATCACATAGAAAAAAGTAAAATACATTTTGAAAAATTCTCTTCTTCAAAAAAGAAAAAAGATTCTGAAGAATTAGAAATAATTGATGTTTTATCAGATATTACAGTAATAATGGATGATGAGGAATTTGAATATAGATTATCTTCAAAAGGAGAAAGTATTTTAGATTCTGCAATGCAAGCAGGTGCGGATGTTCCTTTTTCATGTAAAGGTGGAGTTTGCTGTACATGTAAAGCAAAGGTAATGGAAGGGAAAGCTGTAATGTCAGAGAATTATGCTCTTTCTGAAGAAGAAGTTAGAGATGGGTATATTTTAACCTGTAAAGCACACCCTGTTTCAGAAAAAATTATTGTAGATTTTGATGAAATGTAATTAATCAGAGAAAATATACTCTAATATATTTGATCCCATTTTGAGTGCTTTTATTCTAGTTTGACCACTGTCGTTATGAACTTCCTGGTCTTCCCATCCATCTCCCAAATCTGACTCAAAAGTATAAAGTAAAACAAGTTTATTTTCAATAAAGATACCAAAAGCTTGTGGTGGATTCTGGTCATGTTCATGGATTTTTGGTAATCCGTTAGGGAATTTATATGTCTGATGAAAAATAGGGTGTGAGGGTGGAATTTCAATTAAGTCAGAATTAGGAAACACTTTCTTTATTTCTGATCTAACAAATGGGTCCATTCCATAATTATCATCAATATGAAGAAACCCTCCAGAAAGTAAATAATTATTTAAATTTTCTGATTCTGCAGAAGAAAAAATAACATTTCCGTGTCCCGTCATATGTAAAAAAGGATAGTTGAAGACATCAATACTTCCAACTTCTACAGTAGCTATTTTCTCCGAAATATTTGTATTTATATTCTCATTACAAAAGTAGACTAAATTTGGTAAAGCGGTTGGATTTGAGTACCAATCTCCACCTCCATTATACTTTAAAACAGCTATTTGGTATGTGTTCTGACTTAAGGAAAAAAGAGGTGCAAATAATAATAGTATAAATAGTTTTTTAATCATGATAATGGCAATATCCTTTTTGGTTTTTAGTTCTGTTTTTGCATCTTAATCCTTTCTGTGTAGTTCCTCTACACTGAGTTGCTAAAGTAGTATTTTTTGTTTTGTAATTGCTATTTGATTCAGTCCATGTCCAAAGTTCTGTATGTATTTCGGATTCTAACTTTTCTTCTAATTTATCTTCTAAAATAGGGAAGAAGTCAATATTTGTAAGTTGTTCTAAAGAATCAGTTGTACAAACATAATATTCCAAATTATGAAAACCTCTTTTATTGGGTAAAATAAAGGAAATCATTTTCTTATTTTTTGGATTGTAAAT
>CABXPN010000027.1 GCA_902514225.1 uncultured Bacteroidota bacterium | reverse complement strand
ATTACACAAGAGATGGAAGAAAAAGAAAAATTAGCATTAGTAATTGAGGGTGGTGGATTTAAATCAGTTTTCTCAGCTGGAGTTTTAGATGCATTTCTAATGAATAAATTTAACCCTTTTGATATTTATATAGGTGTTTCAAGCGGAGCAATGTGTTTGTCTTATTATGTAGCTAGTCAATATAAAACCTATTTCTCATTATCCAAAGAAGTATCGGTTAATGAAAATTTTTTAAGTTATAGGCATGCTCTTTCAGAACAGGGATATATGGATTTGAATTTTTTATCAAAATACGCCAAAAAACATAATCCTATAGATTTGCAACAGATTAAAGAATCCACTGAAAATAAACAACTTTATATAGTATCAACCAATTTAGAAAATGGGGAAGCTGTTTATTTAGAACCCAATAAGAGAAATTATTATAAATGTCTGCAAGCTACTTCTTCCTTGCCCTTTTTCACGAAAGGTTCTTGTGAGATTAATGGTGTAAATTTTATGGATGGAGCATGGTCTGATCCGATTCCAGCAAAATCAGCAGCTGACTTTGGAGCAACTAAAATAATTGTTATTAGACCAAACCCTTTGGGCTATAAGTTAAACGGATTAAGCTATTTAGGATTAGCTGCTGGCTACTGGTGGAAGAATAACTCGAAAGTAAGCGATAATTTTTTTAAAGAAGATAATAAATACAATGAAGCTGTAGATTTCTTAACAGAAAAACATAAAAATCTACAGATCGAACAGATATGTCCTGATAATTTTTTAAGATCAGGAGTAGTTGGAACTAAAATAGAAGATTTAATACAAGATTATCATTGTGGTTTAGAAAAAGGCATGGATTTCCTTAATACTAACTTTCTATAAATGAATAAATAAAAACCCACTTAATTAAGTGGGTTTATTTTTGGTGAACCTCTCGGTCCTTATTTCGAACTTTTTTGAAAAATTATTACGTAAGTTTGCATTGTGAAGAAGTTATGCATTATATTATTATGTATACCTACATTTCTATTTGCTCAGCAAGGGATAATTAAAACTAAAAAAAAATATGACAATGGATTCAAGAGATATATTAATAGGACATATTAACGATGGCATTGACACTACGCAGATAGGTGATAACTCAAACAAGAGTATTCTTGTAAGAGGTTGTGATCCAGAAATGGGTAGGCGTGCAATTAAGTTATTGCCCCCAGTATTGGGTAACCCTGAGATGGTTTCGATTACAAACGATGATGATTTCATCACTGAATTACAGAGAAAAAAGTGGTCGGTTATTCTCTTTGCACCTGGAGCATGTAGATATGATGCGAGAAGATTACCCATTCCAGGTAGTCGTTCACAAACAAAAGGTTGGGGGCTTACAGAGTATCGAAAATTGGTTCGAAAACATCAAGGTGAAGATATTAATATTGTTGAAACTACCGATGAACGTCAAATAGTTCCTCTACTAAGGGAAGCTCTGAGTGTGATTGATAAGAATTAGCGAATAAAATTAAATAATCAATTTAAAATTAATTATTGAATAAATAAAAACCCACTCAATGAGTGGGTTTCTTTTTGGTGGACCTCTCGGTCCTAAGTTCGAACTTTTTTAGTTAATTAGTGAATCTAAGGTTCGAATCCTGCTACCCCGACTTTTTTCTCTTCATATTTCCCATGATTTTTCTGTAAGTTTGCTTTATGAATCGTATTCTTACTTTTCTTATTTTATATATTTTATCTTTTGATATTTCTGCTCAAGAAATACCAAAGAATCCTAATGCTTATGATTTAGATAGTAATAAGACAGGAGCTTGGACAATTCTATATGATAATGATTGGAACATTACAGATATTAGTGATAGTGTTGAATTTTATAGAGTTATAACTTATGACAGAGGTATCCCATCAGGAAAGGTTATTGATTATTATAAAACTGGTGAGAAACAGTGGGAAGGATATTTGCTCTCTGATAATCCAATTATTAGAGATAGCATATGTATATGGTATAATGAAGGAATACAAGAATATATAATAAACTATAAGAATAATATTCCACATGGTGATTATGTATTATTTAATACGCAAGGGGAAGAATGTTTCCGGATTCAGTATCTTAATGGTAATCCAGATATTCATTCATTTAATATATCTAAATCTGACACCTGCATAATTGATTATTTGAACTTCTTGTCTTCTACTTTCAAACAATATGGATATATAAATAAATCTCTTGAACTTAAACAATATGTGATGGATATAGTTTATGAATATTTTGGGAAAGACAACAAAAGATATGGTAAAATTGCAGGTGAGTTGGGTATTTTATATTCAACAATAGATAAACATTCAGAAGCTCTACACATGAAATTGGAATCATTAAGGATTTATGAAAGATTTTCTGATACTTCAAGTTATAATTATGGAATAACATTAGATAATCTTGCAATAACTTATAGCAATTTAAAGAATCATGAGAAGGCTTTTAAATATCAACTTAAAGCTATTAAACTTATTGAAAGAGGATTAGGTAAAAAACATAGAAGTTATTATATAGTAATGAATAATTTAGCTACTACTTGTCATAAATTATCTATGATGTATGATTATGAAGATTCACTTTATACTTATTACAATAATTTATCAATATCTTATTTTTCTTCATGTATGGAATTAGTAAAGAAAACAAGTATAGATTATGCCATGGTATTAGATAATCTATCTATAGTATATAGTGCTTTAGGAAATGATTCACTCGCGTTAGAAACTGGTAATAAAGCAGTTGATATTTATAGAGATTCATTAGGAAGAAAACATTTAGATTATAGCATTGCTTTATCAAACCTAGCTCAAAGATACAGTGATTTAGGGAACAACGGAAAAGCATTGGAATTACAAGAAGAAGTATTGAATATAAATGAAGAAATTTATGGGTTATATGGATTTGCAAATATTGTTATTTTAAATAATATCGCTCATACATATTTTGAGCTTGAGCAATTTGATCGCTCATTCGAGTCTTTCTTATTACTTAACGAAATTTATCAGAAACAATATTTAGATTATGAAAAATCACTCAATTCAAAATTACTAGCGTCATCATATAATAATTTGTTTGAAAATTTTCAAAATGTTTTTTATATTCTATATGATGTTGAAACTGCTGTTAAGTCACATGATGCATATGTTTTTGAGCTTAATAATCCAACACAATTCTTTCAATATAATCAACAATATTCTAAGAATATTTATGAATGTTATATTTCTTCTAAAGGAAGAGAGTTAAGTAATCGTAATACGATAAGTTCTTACATATATGAGCTTTCTAATGACACATTAATAAATTTGTATAATGATTGGTTATCTTATCATCAAACTTTATCTTATTGCTATGAAATCAGCTTAGAAGAAAGAAAGAGTATGGGATTAAACGTAAATATTTTAGCGGATAGAATAGATGATCTAGAAAGAGATTTAATAAATCTTTCAGGTGTTTTTCATAATACTACACGTAATTATTCTTTTGAGAATATTAAAATTAATCTCTTAGAAAATGAAATATATGTTGATTTTTTAAATAATTATGGAGATAGTTATTACGCTTATATAACTAAGAAAGGAGATGAGTTTCCACAATTAGTTTATTTAGGTACTGCTTCTGATTTTGATAGCATTTACAACTATTATTCTAACTATACACAAGAAAGACCATCTAATAAGGAATTTAGTTATGGAGATATAGTTTATGGTAATATATGCTATCAAAACTTTTGGAGTAAACTAGAACCTTATTTAGAAGGTGTTTCTACCGTTTATTTCTCTCCAGAGGGAGTTTATAGTAAGATTAATCCTAATGTACTGTATGATTCTACGTCAAGTAGTTTTTTAATAGATAAATACGATATTGTATATGTTTCTAATGTGGAAGATTTTGTGCATCAGAAAGAGAATATCCAACTATATGAACAGCCAGATGATTTACATGCCGTACTTATAGGTAATCCAACTTTCTTACTTGAGGAGGATGTAGTAGTACTTTCTAGTAATGAATCCCAATCAAGATCAATCAATCAAGATGAGTTGGACAGCCTACAAAGAGGTATGTTGTTATCAGATTTACCGGGAACACAGACTGAAGTAGATTTAATTTCTGACAATTTAAAATCAAAAGGTTGGGATGTAGAACTTATTAGTGGAGTAGAAGCAACGGAGACAAGAATTAAGAGTATAGAAGCTCCCAAAATATTACATATAGCAACACACGGTTTTTTCTTTGAAGACCAAAAGATGGTTGAGCGTTCTAATATGATATCTACAGACCACAAAAAAGCTGTTTCTAATCCAATGACACGTTCAGGATTATTTTTTAGTGGAGCAGAAAATACTATGAATGGGGAGATACTTGCAGATGATAATGGATGGTTAAATGCTTATGAAGCGTCTTTACTTAATTTAAGAGGAACAGAATTGGTTGTTCTTAGTGCTTGTGAGACGGGTACAGGTGATGTTCAGAATGGAAAAGGAGTATATGGTTTACAAAGAGCAATAAGAGTAGCAGGAGCAGAATCATTGATAATGAGTATGTGGGAAGTAGATGATAAAGCTACGCAAGAGTTAATGACCTATTTTTACGATTATTGGATTGATAAGAAAATGAGTAAGAAAGAGGCGTTTAAGCACGCTCAACAAAAAATAAGAGAAAAATACAAACATCCTTATTATTGGGGTGCTTTTATAATGTTGGGAGAATAAATTATTTTTAAAAGTATTTCCTAATCAGAAAATCAAAATAATTTCTTAAGTTTGTATTAGTAGATTGATGAGCGGTGCAAAAAGCGGAGCAATTTTTAGTTCAAAAGCTTACTGTAATCATGTAAAAAGGTGTTGGGTTGTAATCCTGCTACCCCGACTTTTTTCTTCAAGATTCTAATATTTTTTTAGTATATTTGTAAAGTATTTTACGACACCACAATTTTATAACATCTTTGTATGAGGTATTTATTACTATTACTACTATTACTATGTGTACCTTTTATAGGTTTTGGACAACAAACTTATGTTCCAGATGATAATTTTGAGCAGGAATTAATTAATCTTGGCTATGATAATATTTTAGATGATTATGTTCTAACTTCTAATATAGATAATGTAATTTCACTAAGTCTTCAAGGAAAGAATATTTCAGATCTAACAGGGGTAGAAGATTTTGCAGATTTAAGAGAAATAAACTGTAATGGTAATCAGATTGTATCAATAGATCTTAGTAATAATACAGATATAATGATTATTAAGTGTAAAAATAATCCTCCACTTTTAACAATTGATCTTAGAGTTCCTAATTATACCATTATAAATACTTTTATTTTCACACTAAATCCTAATTTGTCTTGTATAGCTGTAAATAATGTGTCTTGGTTTATGTCCCATTTCTACAATAGTAATTTATTTGCCACTTCTTGTACTCCTATTAGCGGATGTACTGATCCTAACGCTTCTAACTATGACCCATTAGCTAATTCTGATGATGGTTCATGTCAATATCCTGGATGTATGGATTCAACAGCATTTAATTACAATTCATCTGCAACAGTATCTGATAGTTCGTGTATTCCATTTATTTATGGATGTATGGATTCAACTTATTTGAATTATAATCCACTTGCAAATACGAATGACAGCTCTTGTGGTAATGTTGGATGCATGGATTCATTAGCATTTAATTATAATCCAAATGTTGTTCAAGATGATGGATCTTGTTGCTATGTTTCTGGATGCATAGATTCCACTGCAATTAACTACAACGATACAGCATGTTTTGATGATGGAAGTTGTATTCCTTTTATTTATGGATGCATAGATTCTACTATGTTTAATTACAATGCATCAGCCAATACAGATGATGGTAGTTGTATAGCTGTAGTTTATGGATGTATGGATCCAAATCCTATATTTAGTAATTATAATCCTTTAGCAAATACAGATGATGGATCTTGCGCATTGGATGTTAATATATTTCCTGATATCACTCAAAGACTTCAGAATTTAAATGTTTTTATAAGTGGAACAGATACATCAGATTTTAAATTAGATGGTCATCCTGCAGTTTTTGTATTAAAGCATGACTCTACAGGCGAACGAATAGATATAACTAATAACTATACAAATTGGATTTGGGACAGTACGGCGAATAGTTATGGGTTTAATAGTAGTATAAATGTAAATAATAGCTATTATGACAATTCAACTCCAGATGTTATTGCAGCAATGCCTATTTCTTTTACTTTTACTAATTGTGGACAATATGGAAGATATGGCCCATCTCAAAGTTTGGTAAATTCTGCATATTCAGGAACATATTTAGATGGTGATGTAATCTCAAATTCCGGAATACAAGAGTGGGTAGTTCCACAAACAGGAACATATACTATTGAAGTTAAAGGTGCTGATGGTGGACTGACAACATATTACAATTATCAGGGTGGAGAAGGAGCTTATATGAGTGGAGATTTTCAATTAACAGCAGGTGAAACCATCCAGATACTAGTTGGTCAGGCAGGTCAAACTGCTTCGCTTACTTCAGGTGGAGGTGGAGGTAGTTTTGTTGTAAGTAGTACAAATCAGCCACTTATAATTGCTGGTGGAGGTGGTGGGATACATTATCAAAACAATAATTACTATGAATATGGTACTACATCCACTAATGGGAATAGATCTCAGGCGTCAAATAATGGTGGGTCAAATGGCTATGGTGGAGGAGGTTATAGTTCTGGAGGTTCTGGTGGTGGAGGTTTTTATGGAGATGGTGGAGATGGTTATTCTTCATGCAGTCCAGGTTTAGCATTTATAAATGGAGGAGCAGGAGGAGATAACTATACTTCACAAGGTGGTGAAGGAGGATTTGGTGGAGGCGGAGGTGGAGAGGCTATAAATTATGGAGCTGGAGGTGGCGGTGGTTATTCTGGTGGAGGTGCATATATCCTTTCTGCAGGTGGAGGTGGTTCTTACAATAATGGCACAAATCAAAGTAATTCATCTGGATCATATGATGGTAATCAAAATCATGGATATGTAACAATTTCTTCTATTATTACTACTGTAGGATGTACTGGTGGAGGATATAATGATTACCCATCTTGGCAAGGATACCCTTCCTTGGAAGGATCTTATAGTTTGTATAAAAGGCCAAGTGGTGCTGATGGAATTTTATGTGATTTAGTAAATGAAGGAGATTCGATCAACTTGACTGCTCCAGCTGGAGCTCTTATTAGTTCCATTGATTTTGCTTCATATGGTACTCCTTCAGGTAGTTGTGGTAATTATTCTATTTCTACAGGTTCTTTTGGTTGTCATCATCCAAATTCTCAAAGCATAGTGGAGAGTTTATGTTTGTATCAGACTTCCTGCAGTGTTCCGGCTATAACTACTTTGTTTGGATTGGATCCATGTACAGGTATTAGCAAGCAACTTGCTATACAAGCTACTTATTCCTATTGTGATCCTACTAATATTGCTAATACTCCAGAAGTATTAGTTGCTCCAGCAGCATTTACGATTACCCAAGGTGATCCTGTTATTACTTCGGTTTCTCCAAGCAGCGCAAAACGTTATGATACGGTTTCTATAAATATTAGTAGTCTCTATATAGATTATATGTCTACTAATGGAGATACAAGTTCCTTTAGATTAACAAATTCTACAGATACTATTTTAGGGGTTTATTCTTCTCAATCTTATCATGTTAGTGGAGATCATTTATATGGTACTATTGCAATACCAATAGATGCTGCGCTAGGGTGGTATAATGTAGAAGTGTGGGATTTAGGATCTAATGAATATATTGTAGACTCTAATTCTTTTTATATAAATCAATTTACAGACATAGCTTCTATTTCTCCAAGTAGTGGATCTCCAGGAGATACTGTAGCAGTGTCACTTTCTGCTTCTTCTAAATTTGTTTTTACCAATCAGTCAGGAAGTCCGGTTCCATTAAGACTTTTACATCAAGTGGATAGTTCTACTATAACTATTCCAAACTCTGTAATTAGTAATTGGGTGGCCGGAACATCTGATTTTAGCACTTATATTATTATCCCTTATTCAGCTAGTTTGGGTGATTATTCCTTAGAGATTCAGTATAATTCTTCTGATTGGACGCTTTTAGCTGATTACGCTTTTGATGTTGGTATGTATGGATGTGCTGATTCAACTGCGATTAATTACGATTCTACTGCTACTATAAATGATGGTTCTTGCGCATATATTTCAATTAGTTCTATAAGCCCAACTAGTGGGGGAAGAGGCGATAGCATATCTATAACTATTAATGATAATGGAATTAATTATGGGATAGCTGGAAATTCTGCAGAAATTAGGCTTTCTAAGGATAGCAATATATTTTATGGATCATGCATTCCTCCTATTGAAAACACACTAACTTATTGGAGTTATTCTACCTCAAATTCGAATATATACTCTTTAGATCTTGCTACTGGAATTCAAACAGATACTCAAACATTTACCTTTGATTATAGATCTTATGATATGTATGGTAGTAATGATCGTTGGATTCTGTATGATGAGAATGGTTCTTGGTTAGATGAACATTTTAATCAAACAAATTATAATTGTAATATAGAATCCTTTACTTATACTGCTAGTACATCTCAGATGCAGCAGTGGAGTGCTGATGGAGTGGTAACTTTTGAGGTGCGACCTTACAATTTTTATTATAGATCTGCAGGACAGTATTGCACTAATTCAGACTATTTTAGAGTTTCTGCAACTAGTCTTGATATTCATGTAAACATACCATCTAATCAAGAGCTTGGTTTTTATGATTTTCAGGTAAAAGACAAAACATATAATCAGTGGGTAACGCTTAATAATGCTTTTGAGGTCAGATATTATGGATGTACGAATTCTACTATGTTCAATTACGATTCTTTAGCTACTCATGATGATATGAGTTGTATTCCAGTTATTTTAGGATGCATGGATTCTACCATGTTTAATTATAATGCATCTGCTAACACGGACAATAACAGTTGCATTTCATTTGTTTATGGATGTATTGATAGTAGCATGTTTAATTATAATGCTATTGCAAATATAGACAATGGAAGTTGTATTCCATTTATTTATGGATGCATGGATTCCACTGCATTTAATTATGATACTCTAGTGAATACAGATGATGGTTCCTGTTGTTATATTTCTGGATGCACTGATATATTAGCTTGTAATTATAATTCTAATGCTCTATGTGATGATGGATCATGTTTAACTATTTATGGATGTATGGATACCGTGGCATGTAATTTTGATCCAATTGCTGAATGTGATGATGGATCTTGCCTAACTACTTATGGATGCATGAGTCCCATAGCGACTAACTATGATTCCTTAGCTAGTTGTATGGATAGCAGTTCTTGTGTATACCCTTCAGGATGTACTAATCCAATTGCTTTAAATTATAATCCAGCTATTATTACTGATGACGGTTCTTGTATTTTTAGGGTTAATATATTGCCTGATAGTACTCCAAGAGCGCATAGTTTAGAGGTTTTTGTTAGCGGAATAGATACTACAGATTTTAAAGTAGGAACGCAGCCTGCACTACTTACTTTAATACATGATTCTACGGGAGAATCTTTAGACCTTCCAAATAATTATACAAATTGGGTATGGGATTCTACTGCGAATTCGTATGGTTTTTATTCTTACTTGGATGTAGATTCTAGCTATTATAATGAGTCTCTTTCTGGGGATTATGATTCTACATATTGTTGTGGAGCACCTATTTTGCTTGCTGATACACTAACCTATTGGAGTAATTCTAGCTCAAGTTCGAATTACTACTATTTAGATCTTGCTACTGGAGTTCAAACAGATGCTACAACATTTACCTTTGATTATAGAGCTTATGATATGTATGGTTCAGAGAGATGGTATCTGTATGATGAGAATGGTTATTCTTTAGGTACTTATTATAACCAAACAAATTATAATTGTAATACAGAATCCTTTACTTATACTGCCAGTGCGTCTACAATGCAGCAGTGGAGTGCTGATAGTGTTGTAACTTTTCAGGTGCGACCTTATTATTTTTATTATAGATATGCAGGAAATTATTGCGTTTATGCAGATTATTTTAGAGTGTCTGCAAATATAGATACTGATACAACATCTTTATTTCCACATGCCTTTATGCAGAATGAGTATCAAATTACAAATCCAGGGGATTATAGTTTGTATAAGAAAGCAGATGGTAGTAATGGATCTTTATGCGATATAGTAAATGAGGGAAATATTCTTAACTTAACAGCTCCAGCTGGAGCAACTATTTCTTCTATTAACTTTGCATCTTACGGTACTCCTTCAGGATCTTGTGCTAGTTTCTCTACTACTGCTTGTCATATTTCAAATAGTCAGAGTATTGTGGAAAGCTATTGTTTAGGTCAGAATTCTTGTAGTGTTCCTGCAACAAATACAGTATTTGGAAATCCTTGTACTAATACTAATAAGCAATTAGCGGTAGAGGCTACATATTCCTATTATAATCCGTCTAATTTAGCAAATATACCAGATACATTACTCACTCCTCAGGCATTTACCATTACAGAAGGAACTCCTACTATTACTAATATAAGTCCTAATACCGCTAGTATTGGCGATTTTGTGGATGTAGAGATATCTGGTTTTTATATGGATTACACATACGATTCTCTTATAATTGATACATTAGGTTGGTCTCTTATTTATGATACTACTCAGAATATTATTGATTCGATTCCAGATATTGATTCTGCAATATGTACTTCATGGTCAGCTGCATTCTTTGATACGATATTAGGAACTTATGATTCTGTTTGTATTGGTTATGATACAGTGGGCTGGATTCCTATTTATGATAGTATTTTCTTGACTGTTATTGATTCAATTCCATTTACTGATAGTAATGGAGTGACTGTTTACTCTCCATTTAGATTGATTAATTCAAGCGATACAATTTATGGTAATGGATATGAGATTAATTATGCTGCGGCAGTAGATTCTATTTTTTCATATGATACAATAACTGGTGTTTCCACTTACATCCCAGGAAGCTACTCTATGCCTGACCAAGAAATTTTAGCAGGAGAAATTCAGATTCCGATTTTTACTTCTTTTGGGCTATATGATTTAGAAGTATGGGATTATGGTTCAGATGATTGGATACTCTTGGATAGTGCCTTTACTATTTCTACTTTCTCCATTTCTCCTACAAGAATTACTCCAAACTATGGATATCTGGGGGATAGTGTTCCTGTGTTTATATCTGGAAATTGGTCCGAGTTTGAGAATGTCGGCTCTGTAGGAGGAGCAGCTTCATTATGGTTAATTAAAGAGCAGATGGATTCTATCTCAAGTATAATTCCAGTACCAAATTATATGAATAGTAATTGGCAATACAATGCTATTTTACAAGATTCAGGATTTTATACTTATGTGGATATTCCTGATTCTACTGAATTAGGATTGTATAATTTAGTTGCTGATATAGATGATGATACTATGGGCTATTTACCTTACGCAATGATTCTTGAGGAAGACGCCTTTGCTGTTGCTGTTTCATCAATATACTCTTTTGGATGCGCAGATTTATTAGCTTATAATTATGATTCTACAGTTACATCTGGAGATCTTTCGTCTTGTATATATCCACACATTCTACTTACAGATCCATGGGAAATATCTCAAGGGGTTTCATGCAATATAAGGATATATGTTGAAAATATGGATATTGCTGATTCTTCTGGAAATTTATCTGATTTTAGATTAATACATAATACTACACAAGATACTATTGATGGAGTTAGTCTGTCAGCTGATTCATCTTCATTTAGCAACTGGTTGGGGGTTTTACCTCCTGCTCTTACGTTATATGGTTCTCTTCCAATTTCTACTAATACCCCAAGTGGATATTATCATGTAGAAGTATATGATCAAGCAACTAATCGGTGGATATTAGGTTCGTATAGTTTGTATATTCAGGAGCCCTTTATTTCTCCAAATCAAGGATATAGAGGAGATAGTATGAATGTTACTGTTAATGGATTCTGTGCGTCAAATGCTACTCCTGCTAATACTGTGTCTAATCAGCTCTATTATTGGAATAACAATAGTTCTCACTATCTCGATCTGAATACTGGTATTCAAACAGATTCAAATACATTCTATTTTGAGTTTATAGCTTATGATATGAATTCTTGGGGGGATTCTTGGGATATTTATGATGAGTATGGGTCATTTTTAATGACGTATAGTCCTCCTACTAATCCTTATTGTAATATAATATCTTTTAGCTATACTGCTAGTGAGACTCAAATACAGCAGTGGAGTGCGGATGGAGTGATAAGCTTAATGATAATTCATTGCTGCTTTTACCATAGATCTTCCACGACTAGCGGCTGTAATGCTAGTGATTATTTTAGGGCGACAATAAATCTTCCCCAAGTAGCATCATCTTTTATAGACTATAGGTTAGTTTCTAGCGATTCTTCTACTATTATTCCACTTACTATTACCAATGATATCTCTTGTGATTCTTATTACGGGTATGGAATGTTTGAAGCTTCTATTGCTATTCCTGACTCCGCTGCATTAGGAGCATATCATTTTGCTATATATGATTCCATCTACAATTATAATTATTTCTTGAGTCAAAATAGTTTCTTGGTGAAATCAAATCAATTTGGGTGTACCGATCCTTTAGCAGATAATTATAATGCCACTTCTGTAATAGATGATGGTTCATGTATTACTTGTAACATCTCTAATACATTCTTAATTAATCCTCCTACCAATTCTGTTTCATGTGATGGAGTTGCTTTATCTTCTGCCCAATCAAATTATCCTATAACATCTTATAATTGGATAAATTATAATGATAGTACTCAATTTGTTTCCAACTCTTATTTTGCTTTAGATCTATGTAACGGAATGTACCTATTTACAGTAACCGATAGTGCTGGATGTACAATAACAGATACTTTATTTATAGGATCTTTTGTTCCAATTTTTGGATGTACAGATTCTACTGCTTCAAATTATGATTCAACTGCAACTGTTGATGATGGTTCTTGTTGTTATCTATCATTATCCTTAGTACTAGTAAATAATAATCCACCAACTTCTTGTAATGGATGGGCCTTTGCTACTACCACTGGATTAAACCCTCCATTTAATTATACTTGGAGTGATTCTAGTACTAATTACTATATTGATTCATTATGTTCAGGTAGTTATTCATTAACTGTTACCGATGGTGTAGGATGTACTGTTACTGAGAATTTTACAATTGGACAAGTAACGATTTATGGATGTACAGATTCGACTGCAAACAACTATGACCCATTAGCTAATTCTGATGATGGTTCATGTACGTATGATATTTATGGATGTACAGATGCTGCTGCATCTAACTACGATCCATTATCAACTATAGATGATGGCTCATGTACTTATCCGAATACTTGTGGTCCTATTACCGGTGTTTATGTAGATGGTATTATCCACGATAGAGCAACCTTTA
>CABXPN010000026.1 GCA_902514225.1 uncultured Bacteroidota bacterium | reverse complement strand
CTGAAAGAAAAAGCTGAGTCTGATATAAGTGCAGAAGAAAAAGAAACACTTTACGATCAAATAGATAAAAAAGAAGTTGTTGTAATTGAAAAACTAGAAGAAGTTTTATCAGAAATATTACCAACTGCATTTGCTGTTGTAAAAGAAACTGCCAGAAGATTTACTGAAAACGAAAAAATTGAAGTAACAGCAACTGAATTTGATAAAGATCTTTCTACTGAAAAGGATTTTATTAGTATTAGAGGAGCAAAAGCTATTTACAGTAACCATTGGAAAGCAGCCGGAAACGACACTCTGTGGGAGATGGTACATTATGACGTTCAGTTAATTGGTGGTATTGTAATGCATCAAGGGAAAATAGCAGAAATGCAAACTGGAGAAGGGAAAACTCTTTCCGCTACACTTCCTGTGTTTTTAAATGCATTAACCGGATTAGGTGTTCATCTGATTACAGTAAATAATTACCTTGCAAAAAGAGATGCTCCATGGACTTTCAATTGATTGCATTGATAACCATCCACCAAATTCGGACAATAGAAAAAAAGCTTATTTATCTGACATTACTTATGGTACAAATAATGAATTTGGATTTGATTATTTGAGGGATAATATGGCTAAAAAACCTGACGCTTTAGTTCAGAGGAAGCATCATTACGCTATTGTAGATGAGGTAGATTCTGTATTAATTGATGATGCCAGAACTCCTCTTATCATTTCAGGACCAACTCCAAAAGGTGACGTTCATGAATTTAATGAACTAAAACATAAAATTGATACATTAGTTTCTGCACAAAGGAAATATGTTACAACTATACTTTCTGACTCTAAAAGATTATTAAAAGAAGGAAATAAAGAAGAGGGTGGGTTTAATTTATTAAGAGTATTTAGAGGACTTCCGAAAAATAAAGCCTTAATTAAATTTTTAAGTGAAGAAGGAATAAGAGCTCAATTACAGAAAACTGAGAACTTCTATATGCAAGAGAAGAGTAAGAACATGCATATAGTTGATGAAGATTTATTCTTTGTAATTGATGAAAAAAATAACTCAATAGAACTTACTGATAAAGGAATTGACGTAATGACTGGGAATTCTGAAGATAAAGATTTCTTTATTATGCCTGATGTTGGAGCTTCTATCTCTGTTTTAGATAACTCTGATTTATCCGAATCAGAGAAAGCAAAACAAAGAGAAATTTTAATGAGAGATTTTTCTATAAAAAGTGAAAGAATCCATACGGTAAATCAGCTATTAAAAGCATATACACTTTTCGAAAAAGATGTAGAGTATGTTGTAATGGATAATAAAGTTAAAATTGTTGATGAGCAGACAGGTCGTATCATGGATGGTAGAAGGTATTCTGATGGACTTCATCAAGCAATTGAAGCAAAAGAGAATGTGAAAATTGAAGCTTCTACTCAAACATTTGCAACTATTACATTGCAGAATTATTTCCGTATGTACAATAAACTTGCTGGTATGACGGGTACTGCTGAAACGGAAGCGGGTGAATTTTGGGAAATTTATGAATTAGATGTAGTAGCAATACCTACAAACAGACCAATACAAAGAGATGATAGAGATGATTTAGTTTATAAAACCAATAGAGAGAAATATAATGCAGTAATTGAGGAAATTGTTTCTTTAACAGAGCAAGGAAGGCCAATTTTAGTTGGTACAACTTCTGTAGAAATATCAGAACTTTTAGGTAGAATTCTGAAAACAAGAGGAATAAAACATAATATCTTAAATGCAAAACTACACCAAAGAGAAGCGGATATTGTAGCAGAAGCAGGAAACGCATCTGTAGTAACTATCGCTACAAATATGGCTGGTAGGGGTACCGACATTAAACTTTCTGATGAGGTAAAAGAAGCTGGAGGACTTGCAATTATTGGTACTGAAAGACATGATTCCAGAAGAGTTGATAGGCAGTTAAGAGGTCGTGCTGGTAGACAAGGAGATCCAGGTTCTTCTCAGTTTTTCGTTTCTTTAGAAGATAAACTAATGCGTTTGTTTGGTTCAGAAAGAATAGCTAAACTTATGGACAGAATGGGACTAGAAGAAGGTGAGGTGATCTCTCATTCCATGGTAAACAAATCTATTGAAAGAGCTCAGAAAAAAGTAGAGGAAAATAATTTCGGAACTCGTAAAAGACTTCTGGAATATGATGATGTAATGAACAAGCAAAGAGAAATTATCTACACAAAAAGACGACATGCTCTTTTTGGAGAAAGACTTTCTTTGGATGTATCGAACATGGTGTACGACACTTGTTTTAATATTGTAAATCAATCCCACGAGTTTAAAGATTTTGATTCCTACTCACAAGATGTAATGAGAATCTTAACAATTAGCACTCCTGTTTCAAAGGAAGAATTCGAATCAAAAACAGAAGATGAAATTGTAGATATCACTTTTGAAAAATGTTTGGGAAACTATAAGTTAAAATCTTCAAATATAGCAAGTTCTGTATTGCCTCAAATTAAAAATGTATTCGAAACACAATCTGCTACTTACAAAAATATAGTAATACCTTTTACAGATGGGATTAAAACACTTCAGGTAACTGCAGATTTAGAAGAATCTGTAAAATCTGAAGGAAATAATATTTCTACTGCTATCGAAAAAGGAGTAACTCTGGCAATAATTGATGATTTCTGGAAAGAGCATTTAAGAGAAATGGACGACTTAAAGCAATCTGTACAAAATGCAGTTTACGAACAAAAAGACCCATTATTAATTTACAAATTCGAAGCTATTGATTTATTTAAAGTTTTAATGAGTAAAATAAATAAGGATATTGTTTCCTTCTTATTAAAAGCAGGTATTAATAGCGGTGAAAACAATATAAAGGAAGAAAAACATATTTTAGAGGAAACAAACTTACAAACAAGTAGAGCTTCCGATATTCCAGATGCAAATCCACAAAATCCAAATCAAGCTCCTCAGAAACAAAAAGCACAACCAATCCGAACTGAGAAGAAAATTGAAAGAAACGCTCCATGTCCATGTGGAAGCGGAAAGAAATACAAAAAATGTCACGGGAAGTAAAAAGATGTAAGTGGTGCGAAAACGACCCACTTTACATAAAATATCATGATACTCAGTGGGGAGTTCCTGTTTATGATGATACCAAAATATTTGAATTTTTATTATTAGAAACTTTTCAGGCAGGACTTAGTTGGATTACTATTTTAAGGAAAAGAGAAAACTTTTGTAAAGCATTTGATAATTTTAATTATCAAAAAATTGCTAATTATTCTGATGAAAAACTATCTGAACTAAAACTAGATTCTGGAATTATTAGAAATACCTTAAAAATAAAAGCAGCCAAAACAAATGCTATTGCTTTTATGGAAGTGCAAAAAGAATTCGGATCGTTTAGTAAATATCTTTGGGACTTTGTAGATGGAAAACCTGTACAAAACAATTTTATCTCAATGAGTGAAATGCCTGCCAACACTCCTTTATCCGATAAAATAAGTAAGGACTTAAAAAGTAGAGGATTTAAGTTTGTAGGCTCAACTATTGTTTACGCACATATGCAAGCCATGGGAATGGTAAACGACCACACTATAGATTGTTTCAGGCATGATGAATAAAATAAGAAAAAGGAACCAAAAGGTTCCTTTTTCTTATTTTAAGTATCTGAAATCGTGATTATTTTTAATTTTCTGTAAAGATTCGTAAATCAATCTAATTACATTTTCTACATCATCTTTCGCTACACTCTCCACAGTAGTATGCATATATCTGAGCGCTAAAGAAATTAATGATGAAGCTACACCCCCAGTTGCATATGCAAAGGCATCAGTATCTGTTCCGGTAGCACGAGATGCAGCAGCTCTCTGGAAAGGAATCTTATTCTTCTTGGCAGCTGTTATAATAAGCTCCAATAAATTATTTTGTACTGCTGGCCCATAAGTTAAAACAGGTCCATCACCGCATTTTGTATCTCCTTGTTTTATTTTATCCAACATTGGAGTTCCAGTATCATGGCATACATCAGTTACAATAGCAACATCTGGTTTTATTTGCTCCACTATCATCTGAGCTCCTCTCAATCCTACTTCTTCTTGTACCGAATTAGTAATATATAAACCAAAAGGCAATTTTACTTTGTTTTCATGTAATAGACGAGCAACCTCAGCAATCATAAAACCTCCTATCCTATTATCTAAAGCTCTACCAACATAATACTTATTATTCAGAATCATAAATTCATCTTCATAAGTAACTACACAACCAACATGAATCCCTAATTTTTCTACCTCCTCTTTACTAGAACATCCACAATCTAAAAAAATATTATCTAGTTTAGGGGGTTTTTCAGTTGCTGCAGTTCTGGTATGTATTGCTGGCCATCCGAAAACTGCCTTTACCATCCCTTTCTTGGTGTGAATATTTACTCTTTTTGATGGAGCAATCTGATGATCAGAACCACCATTTCTTCTTAAATAAATATAACCATCTTTAGTTATATAATGTACAAACCAAGATATTTCATCTGCATGAGCTTCTATAACAACTTTATATTTTGCTTCCGGATTTATTACCCCAACAACCGTTCCGTAAGTATCTACAAAATGTTCATCAATGTAAGGATTAATATAGTCTAACCACATTTTCTGTCCACCGCTTTCAAATCCTGTTGGTGATGGATTATTTAAATATGTTTCTAAAAATGCTTCTGATGTTTTAGTAATTATTTTCTTTTTTGCCATAATTTATTAATTTTAAAGATTGCGAATATAAGAATTTTATCCTGCCCAACCCTCTCTATCCAAAGATCGGTATTGAATAGCTTCTGCAATATGCTCGCTTGTTATATTTTTATTATTTGCTAAATCTGCTATTGTACGGGATACTTTTAAGATTCTATCATAAGCTCTGGCAGAAAGGTTTAACTTTTCCATAGCCATTTTTAACATCTCACTACTTTCTTTATCTAATTTACAGAATTTCTGCAATTGTTTACTACTCATTTGTGCATTAGCATGTATCATTTCATCCTCAGAATATCTTTTCTCTTGTATCTTTCTTGATTTCATTACTCTTTCTCTAATTTCAGAACTACTTTCCCCCTTTTCTTTTGAAGACAACTCCGTAAAACTAACAGGAGTAACCTCAACATGCAAATCAATTCTGTCTAAAAGTGGACCTGAAATTTTATTCAGATATTTCTGGACCATACCTGGAGGGCACATGCAATCTTTTTCAGGGTGGTTGTAATATCCACAAGGACAAGGGTTCATGGAAGAAACTAACATAAAACTTGCTGGGTAATGCACAGTAGATTTGGCACGAGAAATAGTAACTATCCTATCTTCTAAAGGTTGCCTCATTACCTCCAAAACAGTTCTTTTGAATTCTGGTAATTCATCCAGAAATAATACTCCATTATGAGCCAAAGAAATTTCTCCAGGTTGAGGGTTTCCTCCCCCTCCAACTAATGCTACATCCGAAATTGTATGGTGTGGAGAACGAAATGGCCTGGAAGTGATAAGTGTGTCGTTTGCAGATAATCTCCCTGCTACTGAATGAATTTTAGTTGTTTCTAAAGCTTCTTGTAAACTCAAAGGAGGTAAAATTCCTGACAATCTTTTAGCTAACATTGTTTTTCCTGCTCCAGGTGGCCCTATCATTATTACATTATGACCACCAGCAGCTGCAATTTCTAAAGCTCTTTTTATATTTTCTTGTCCTTTTACATCCGAAAAATCAGGGATGTTATTATTAAGTGCCGAATAAAATTCTGCTCTAGTATCAATTTCTGTTTTCTCTATTTCTGAATCCCCATTAAAGAAATTAATTAATTCTTTAATATTATTGACTCCTAAGACATCCAGATTATTAACAATAGCTGATTCTCTTGCATTTTCTTTTGGTAAAATAACTCCTTTATATCCTTCTTCTCTTGCCTTAATAGCAATAGGAAGAACTCCTTTTATATGTTGCAAACTACCATCCAAAGATAATTCTCCCATAATAATATAATCCGAAATTTTATTTGATTTCATTTGTCCGGAGGCAGCCAAAATTCCAATTGCCAAAGGTAAATCATAAGAAGAACCCTCTTTTTTAATATCAGCAGGAGCCATATTAATTACAATCTTTTTTCCTGGAATTCGATATCCGTTATTTTGTAGGGCAGCTCTTATTCTTTGTTCTGATTCTTTTACTGCATTATCAGGAAGTCCTACTAAATAGAATTTAATTCCGGCAGTTACATCAACCTCAATTGTAATAGTTGTAGCGTGTATTCCATTTACTGCAGAACCGTAAGTTTTTACTAGTATATTCTTTTTCTTATAGAATAGCTAATATACTAAAATGAGATGAATTATTTTGAAAATTCTTTTAACCCTCTATTTAACCAATCTTTAAAAATATCTACTGTTCCATAATCTTGGTAATTGGCATTTTCTACTAACATTTCTTCTTTATGATTTAAGAAAACATAATAAGGTTGAGAATTTGTGCCATAAGTATTTGCTTGCAACACCATCCATTGATCTCCAATAGTTCGTACTTTTTTAGATTTACCAGCAAGTGTCGTTTCGTATTGTTTATCTTTCGGAAGTTTAGTTCTTAAGTCTACATAAAGAGAAATTAAAACAACTTTATTTTTCAATATATCTTTTATAATTGGGTCTGACCAAACATCTTGTTCCATCTTTCTGCAATTAACACAAGCCTTCCCGGTAAAGTCAATTACAATAGGCAATCCTACTTCTTTTGCATAGGCAACTCCCAAATCATAGTCATTAAATGCCATTATCCCTTGCGGACCAAGATGTTGTCCTTCTACATGAGAAGAGGTTTCTCCACCTAAGGTATATCCTACACCATAAGGAGATTCCGAATATTCTAGTGGAGGTGGAAATGCTGAAATCAATTTTAAAGGTGCTCCCCATAACCCTGGAATCATATAAATTGTTAATGTTCCTGTTAAAATTGCAACTGATAATCTTCCTACAGAAATATACGGTAAATCTGAATCGTGAGAGAATTTTAAGAATCCTAATAAATACATAGTTAATAATGCAAAAATTACAATCCATATAGCAATAAACATCTCTCTTTCTAAGTAATGCCAATCCATTACTAAATCTGCATTAGAAAGGAATTTGAATGCAAGTGCTATCTCTAAAAACCCTAAGGTAACTTTTACAGAATTTAACCATCCTCCTGATTGAGGTAATGAATTCAACCAGCCTGGAAATGCAGCAAACAAAGCAAATGGTAAGGCGATAGCCAATGAAAAACCTAACATACCAATAATTGGTCCCATAAATCCTCCAGAAGCAGCTTCTACTAATAAAGTCCCAACAATTGGTCCGGTACAAGAAAATGATACAAGAGCTAGTGTAAATGCCATGAAAAATATCCCTAGTAAACCACCTTTATCAGAAGCTTGATCTGATTTATTTACCCAAGAATTTGGTAATGTAATCTCGAATGCCCCAAGAAAAGAAGCTCCAAAAACAATTAATAATAAGAAAAATCCGATATTAAAATATACATTTGTTGCTAAACTATTCATTGCATCTGCTCCGAAAACTGCAGAAACTCCAACACCTAAAGCAACATAAATTACCATAATTGACAATCCGTAAATTATTGCATTTGTTATACCCTTAGCTTTTGTTTTTGATTGTTTTGTGAAAAAGGAAACCGTCATAGGAATCATAGGAAAAACACATGGAGTTAAAAGAGCTGCAAATCCACTAAGAAATGCAATAAAAAATAATCCCCACATACCTTTATTAGAAGATTTCTTTTCAGGAATATCTGTACTCGTCTCAGTATTTTTCTCAGCACTGGTCTCAACCAAAAACTTATAACTTTCTTCTCCTTCTATTACTTCACTAACTCCATCTATCAAAAATGAATACTCCGCATAATCAGGAGGTAGACATTGTGCTTCATCACAAACCATAAAATCTACATAACCACCAATTTTCAAAGGGTCTTTTGTATTAACTGTAACTCTTTGTTTAAAAATTGCTTCATTCTCAAAATATCTCAGAGTCATCTCCCATAAAGGTTCATATTGTTCTATTGTTTCACTTTCAATTGGTTTTACAATAGATGTATCCTCTCCAATAATAAAAGTAAATTTTGTCGCAATCATCTCATCTTCCACATTCTGAGAGTACATGTGCCAATGTTCTTCAATAGATGCTTTAAAAGTAAGTTCTACTTCAGAGTCAGAAATTTGTTCCTTAGAAAACTCCCAGCTAACAGGATTAAAAATCTGTGCAGAAACAACAATTGTTGCAATTGTAAATAATAAGGTGAAAAACTTTCTCATTTTATTTATTGTTTAACTTGTTTTGAATAATTCTTTCTAACTCTTCTACTTTCTGACTTCCAATCAAGTACACTTGACCATCTTTATCTGTAAGCTTTACAGCATCATTACCTCTTGTAAAAAAACGAATACTTCCTTTTAAATGTAAATTATATACCGATCTGTTCAGAAAATACTTGCTATATGTAACCCTTTCACAAGATTTAATACTATTTATATCTATCTTCACTTTTCTGGAGGTCCATAATCCATCCAAAATAATAGAACCATTGATAATTTTAGTTTCAAAATGCAATATAAATACTAATAATGCAGATATAGCAATTAGCAAAATCCCTAAAAAGAAAAATAGATTAGCTGGTTTTTCTTGATTATCTTTAAAATAATAAAATACAAAGCAAAAAATGGATAATACCATTCTTCTGAAAAAAGACATTTTATTAAGTCCTAAATATTGTTTTTCTAAAAAAGTTATCTGCTCCATATTTTATTTACAAAAGTTCTGCAATATACAATTTTTTAGTTTCATCTGTAATCTTGAATTTTTCTGAAATCCTATGACCTACAATCCAAACAATTTCCAAATTTGATGTAATCAGATAACACTCTTCTTTCTCGAATCGAGAAAATTTTTCATCAATAAAGAAATCTGAAAGTTTCTTTTTTCCTCTCATACCAAGCGGTAAGAAATAATCCCCTACCTCCCATTTCCTTAATACTAATGGAAACTGTAATTTATCAAAATCCAGAGTGGCTATAGTTTTTTTGTTAGAAATTTCTGTTGATTTTAATGTGATAAAATTTAACATTAAAGGAGTGGTTATTTGCTTTGTTTCTTCTTTAATTTCTACAGAAAGAACCTCACTATCTTTCTTCTCCGTAATTAAAATTTCAGTTCTGTCTATTAATAATTTATGTGTTTCAGAATAGAAAATTTTACCGGACTCAGAATAAACTGAATCCATAATTTTATCCGTTTCTGTAAAAGAATAAGGAGTTAAAATCTCCCTAAGAACTACATTTTTCTCTTGATAAGAATCTAATTTTTCTTTATTAATTTTTATTATTCCACAAGATTCCGAAAAAATATTACTTTTAATATTTTCAATTCTGTTTTCGAATACTTCAAACACTTCATTTAAATATTTAATTTCGTTTGAAAAGGTTTTATCAAAAGAAGGGTTCATATCCTGAACTAATGGAACTAAATGTTTTCGGATATTATTCCTGAGATATTTTATATCCGCATTACTACTATCAGTTCTGTATTCTTGGTTTTGTTCTTTTAAATAAGATTCAATTTCAATTCTTCTAAAATCTAACAATGGTCTAACAATATTATTTTTCTTTTTATGCATCCCCAAAAAACCTCTGATACCGCTACCTCTAATTAAATTGATGAAAAAAGTTTCTACATCATCATCTTTATGATGCGCTACAACAATATAATCCGAATTTGTTTTTATTCGTAACTCTTCAAACCAGTTGTATCTTAATTCTCTAGCCGCCATCTGAATTGACATCTTATTTTCTTTTGCAAACTTATCAGTGTTAAAATGTTTTACATGAAGAGGAACAGAAATATTTTTTGATAAATCTCTAACAAAATTTTCATCTTTATCAGATTCTTTTCCTCTCAAATTAAAGTTACAATGAGCCATCTGAAAATTAAAATTTAATCTATGTAAAAGATTAACAAGTGCTACACTATCTGCACCCCCGCTTATAGCAACAATTAGTTTATCTTTCTTAGAAAATAAACTTTCATTTTTTATATTGTCCAGAAATTTATTTTTCATTTTTCAATACTTGCATCATTGCTTTTGCTTTTACTAAAGATTCCTGATATTCATCTTCCGGGTCCGAGTTTATTGTAATAGCGCCACCAACCATTACAGATATGTTTTTATTAATATCATTGTACAGGATAGAACGAATAACAACATTAAAATCAAAGTCTTCATTAGGTGTAATATATCCAAAAGCAGCTGAAAATAAAGACCTCTTAGTTGTTTCATACCTCTCAATTAACTCCATTGATTTAATTTTTGGTGCTCCCGTCATAGAACCCATAGGGAAACAAGATTTTAATACATCTACAAAGTTATAATTTTCATCTAATTCAGAACTAATTGTAGAAATCATTTGATGTACACTTTCAAAAGTATAAACTTTACAAAGTTCTTCTACTTTTACAGAAGATTTTTTTGCGGTAACTGATAAATCATTTCTTACTAAATCTGTTATCATTACATTTTCAGAAATATCTTTTTTACTTGTTTCTAACTCTAATATTAACTGTAAATCTTCTTTATTATTTTCTCCTCTTTTTCTGGTTCCTTTTATTGGTTGAGAAGTAATTTCTTGTCCTTTTTTCTGCAGAAATCTTTCCGGACTGCTACATAATAGATAATCAGATTTAATTTTAGAAAATACTGAAAAAGGAGCCTTGCTTTTTTTATTTAACTCCCAAAAAACTTCTGTTGGTTTTATACTTTGTTCTTCAGAATATAACTCTTGGCAATAATTCATTTCATAAATATCACCTTTCTGAATATGATTTTTTATTGATTTTATTTTTGATAGATACTGCTCTTTTGTTTCTCTAAAATCTAATTCCACATTACTTCCTAAATCAGAAATTTCATTCTGAGCTTTTATATCAGAAACTAATTTATCTATTTCTGTTCTTTCTGAAAAAGTTTCAATAATAATATTACTTTCCTCAAAAATAAAAACGTATTTCGGTAGATAAAAATACAAATTAGGGGAATTGAAATTATCAATATTTTCTGACAATAATCCCTCTGTCTCATTCTTTAAATCATAAGACAAAAACCCAAACAACCAATCTTTTTTTAAATTATGAAAGTCATTTAACTTTTTAAAAGAATCTGAATTTGACTGAAGAACATCTATTGAACCGAGAGCAACAATATTATTAAAAACAGAATACGCATCTTTTACATCATTAGAAAGTAAAAAGGAAGCATATTCGAATGTTTCAGAATATTTTAATAGTTTATTGAGAAAATATTTTGAAAATGGATATTTAAATTTGTTTCGTTGCAAAATTCATTTATAAAGAGGTAACATCAATTACTTCTTTTACTTCTGGTAAAACACTTTTAATAGCTACTTCAACTCCATTTTTAAGAGTCATCATGCTTACACTACAATTACTGCAAGCTCCCATTAATTTTACTTTTACAACCATCTCGTCAGTAACCTCAACTAACCTGATATCACCTCCATCTGCTTCCAAATAAGGTCTGATTTTTGTTAGAGCTTCTTCTATTTTTGTAATAATTGATGTGTCTGTTATAATTCCCATAAGTATATTAATTTGTAGAACAACCAGCAGTAGTTGAAGTTTCAACTACTTTAGTTTCTTCTAGTTCTGAATTTCTTTTTTCTGTGTTTTCAATCACTTTTTTAGCTAGGTCAGAAAGTGCTATTGCTATTTTTGTTGATCCTTGCAAAACTGCAGGTCTACCAATATCTGCAGCCTCCCTAACCGATTGAACTAATGGTATTTCTGCTAATAATTCTATATTCATTTGTTCTGCTAATGATTTAGCTCCTTCTTTTCCAAATATATAATATTTATTTTCTGGAAGTTCTTCCGGAGAGAAATACGCCATATTTTCTACAATACCTAAAACCGGAACATTGATAGTTTCTAACTGAAACATATTCACACCTTTCTTAGCGTCAGCTAGAGCTATAGCTTGTGGTGTGCTCACTACAACAGCTCCCGTTACAGGAATCGACTGAACTAAAGATAAATGAATATCTCCGGTTCCAGGAGGTAGATCTATTAATAAATAATCTAACTCTCCCCAATTAGCGTCCCAAATAAGCTGATTTAGTGCTTTTGAAGCCATAGGACCTCTCCAAACAACTGCCTGCTGAGATTGAGCGAAAAATCCGATAGATAAAAGTTTTACTCCATAATTTTCTAATGGTTTAATTTTTGACTTCCCATTTATCTCAATTGCTTCTGGTACAGACCCTTCCAAATCAAACATAATATGCATGCTCGGGCCATATATATCTGCATCTACAACTCCTACTTTATATCCCATATCAGATAATGCAACCGCCAAATTAGCTGTAATTGTAGATTTACCAACTCCACCTTTACCAGAAGATATTGCAATAATATTTTTTACTCCCGGAATAGATTTTCCTTTAATTACATTTGGTTTGGCTTCAGTTTTTGTAACAGTAAAATTAACTTTTACATCTGCCTTCTGATAAACCTCATCATGAATAATTTTTAGGCAATCAACCTCTAATCTTTTTTTGTATTGTAATGTAGGGTTACTAATCTCCAAATCTAACAAAACCTCAGTACCAAAAATCTGAATGTTTTTTACTACACCACTTTCTAAAATAGTTTTGTCTCCTTCAGGGAGTTTTATTTTGTTAAGGGCGGCTTCAATCTGATTTTTCTCTATCTTCATAATAAATTATTCTGATGGCAAATATAAAAGAATAATCCTTATTTAGATTAGTTTTAATTTAGCTCTTTTTTAGGGTCCCAAAATAAATTTTCAAAATCAATAATCTGATTATTCTCTACAATAATACCTTCATTTTCTAATAATTTTTGCATTAAGTTTATACCAGAAAAATGAATCTTACCACTAAGCATTCCTATCCTATTTACTACTCTGTGCGCAGAAACATCTTCCGGAGATTTATTAAGTGCCCAACCCACCATTCTGGAGGATTGAGGAGAAGATAAATATTTTGCAATTGTTCCGTAAGTTGTTACATTTCCTTCAGGAATTTGAAAGACTACATCATATACTTTTGAAAGAAATTGGAGTTTGTCATTCTATTTCAATCTAAATTTTGTATAAGTTATAGGAGTTTCTTTCTCTAAATATATTTTTTCATAATGAGTTTTTACATCCATATCTTGTCTTAACTGATGTACACCATAAATATCTTCTACACAATCAAGTAATTTATGTTTATACCCTTCAATAATTCCTAATGTATACCCATACAAAAATTGAGAATCTGTTTTTAGATTTATTATACCTTCTTTCTGTAAAAAGGAAGAATATTTTTCAAGAAACACTGGGTGTGTAAGTCTCTTCTTTTCTCTTCTCTTTTTAATTTGAGGGTCAGGAAAAGTAATCCATATTTCTGATATTTCATTTTCAGAAAAACATTTTTTAATATTTTCGATTCGGATTCTTAAAAAAGCAATGTTTTCTAATCCCATTTTAATGGAATCAGTTGCTCCTTTCCACATTCTATTTCCTTTTATATCGATTCCTATAAAGTTTTTTTCAGGATATCTTTCTGCCAAAGAAACGGAATACTCTCCTTTTC
>CABXPN010000025.1 GCA_902514225.1 uncultured Bacteroidota bacterium | reverse complement strand
GAAGTTAATCAATTTTCTTACGACCATAATTTAAACTTATCTGCGATTACAAAGAAGTTTGATAATACACCTATTCTAAAAAATCTATTTTCCAATTATTTCAACCTAAACTCTAATAAATTATCTCAAAGTTTTTCTGTTGAATATGTTGATTTTCTTACAAATGTAAAAGACTCTGTCATATCTAGAAGTGTGTCTGGAATTAGCTTGACATCATCATTGGAGAATACTAAAAAAGGAACAGAGATAACAATGGAAGAGATGACAACAAAAGATATACTATTTAATGAAGAATTATCTTTTGGTGGAGTTAATTTTACTCTAAATAACCCTAATGAAAATTCCGTTAATTTTTCCTTAAAAAAGGATCAACTTATTTGCTTATCAGATTTTGATATTAAAGTGAATACAATGCCTCCAACTGGGAACGGAACTATCTATAAGAAAGGGGAAGAGTTTGTTATAAAGCCAATGTCGTTGCTTGAAATAAATGGTAATAGATACATGTTTGCTGATTACTCTTATAAAGAAGAAAAAGAGATATTTTCTATTTCCAAGAACATGAGTGACTCATATAACGGAAGAACAATTGACGCACTTGTATTAAATGTTAGTTCTGCAAATTATCAAAAGAGAGTAACAATTACAGGTAGGAAAGGTATTTACCCAACTACTACAGAATTTAAATTGAATGGATTGAATTTCTCTTTATCTTACGGTCCAATTTTTTATAAAACTCCTTTTCAAATTCATCTTAAAGATTTTCAGTTGGAAACTTATCCAGGATCAATGAGTCCTTCCTCATTTGCATCTGAAGTAGAGGTTATTGATGGTAATAAAATCACTCCATACAGAATATTTATGAATAATATTTTAGATTATAAGGGGTACAGATTTTTTCAAGCTTCTTATGAAGAGGATGAAAGTGGAACTATTTTATCTGTAAACCATGATTTCTGGGGAACATTAATCACATATATTGGATATTTTTTTATGATGTTAGGGATGATTTTGGTTTTCTTTTATAAAAAAACTAGGTTCAATAATTTAACAGAAAGATTAAATAAATTAAAGTCAACATCACTTATAATTTTATTTTCGTTTATATCTTTTTTATCTTATTCTGATGAAGTTAATTATACTGACTCCTTAGAAAAATATTCAGTAGACATAAATCATGCTAATACATTTGAAAACCTTTTAGTTCAGAATGAAGGAAGAATAAAACCAATATCTACATTATCTTCTGAGTTTATTAGAAAGATTAGCAGGTCCGAAAAACTTTACGGATTAAACACTACCCAAATTTATTTAGGAATAATGAGTTTCCCTGAAATATGGAATAAAGTCCCTTTAATTAAAGTACAAAACAAACAATTACAAGAAGAACTAAATTCAGAGTCAGACCTTGTTTCATTTGTGTCGTTCTTTGATAAAAGAACAGGGGAATTTATATTTGAAGAAAAACTCAGGAGAATAAATACAATATCTGATAGAGATAAAAACAAATACGAAAAGGAAATAATAAAAGTAACAGAAAGATTGAACGTTTTATATTCAATTATTATAACAAAAGAATTTAACTCTCATTTAAAAATCTTTCCTTCAGAAAATAATTTTTGGAAAGGTGAAATGTTAATACCTATTCATCAATCTGACACATCAGGTGTTGATTTAATAAAATCATATCTGGAAAGCGTTCAGATGTCAACAATAAGCAATAAATGGGGATTTACAGATACTATAATCTCTATTATTTCAGATAATCAAACTACAAATGGGGGAGATATCATACCAAAGAAATGGAAAATTGATTTAGAAATTCTGTATAATAAAATCAATATTTTTCATCAATTATTTATTTTTTATTTTCTTTCCGGATTATTACTTCTGATTGTATTAATATATCAAATGTTTACAGATAATAATTTGGTTAAACATATAATAAAATTCTTAAAATGGATTATCATTCTTGGACTTTTATCTCATACATTAGGGTTAGTTTCTAGATGGATTATTTCAGGGCATGCTCCTTGGACTGATGGATATGAATCTATGATTTATACAGTTTGGGCTACTATGTTAGCGGGGTTAATATTTAGTAAAAAATCAGATTTAACATTAGCAGCTACTACTCTTGTTTCATCAATGTTGTTATTATTTGCATTTATTAGTTATTTAGATCCTACAATAACTAATGTTGTTCCAGTCTTAAATTCATATTGGTTAATGATTCATGTGTCTGTAATTGTAGCTTCATATGGATTTCTAATAATGGGAGGTTTTTTAGGTTTATTATCTTTAATTTTAATGATATTTAGAAACGAGAGGAATAAAGGAGTATTAAATATAAAAATATCAGAACTAACAATTATAAATGAAAAAACACTTATGATTGGTTTGTATATGCTTACAATTGGAACATTTTTAGGGGGTGTTTGGGCAAATGAATCTTGGGGTAGGTATTGGGGATGGGACCCTAAAGAAACTTGGGCACTTGTTAGTATTTTGGTTTATTCATTTATTTTACATATGAGATTCATTCCAGGATTAAAAAGTAAAATCACATTTAATATATCATCCGTTTTTGCTGTTTATTCTATCCTGATGACTTACTTTGGTGTTAATCATTTGCTGTCAGGACTACACTCATATGCAGCAGGAGATAAAGTAAGTATACCTATTTATGTTTGGATATCAGTTTGTATTGTTGTAGTAATTACAGTAGTTGCTTCTTGGAACGATAAAAGAATAAAATCATGAAATTAGATATCTTAGCAATTGGAGCTCATCCTGATGATGTAGAACTTGGATGTTCAGGAACCTTAATTAAACACCTTAATAACGGATTAAAGGTAGGAATTATTGATTTAACTAGGGGAGAACTAGGAACTAGAGGAACCTCAGAAACAAGAGAGGAAGAAACAAAAAATGCAACAAATATTTTAGGAGTTGACTTAAGAGAAAATTTGGGGTTAAAAGATGGTTTCTTTGAAAATTCTGAAGAAAATAGAATTGCATTAATTAAAAAAATAAGAAAATATCAACCAAACATTGTAATTACTAACGCTCCTTCAGATAGACATCCTGATCATTCAAGAGCATCTGAAATGACAATTGACTCCTGTTTTCTTTCTGGTTTAGAAAAGGTAAATACAAATCAAGAAGTATGGAGACCAAAACATATTTATCATTATATACAATTCTTAAATATACTACCTGATTTTGTTGTTGATATTTCAGAGGAAATGGAACAAAAACTTGAATCTGTTTTGTGTTACAAAACACAATTTTACAATCCAGAATCTACAGAATCTGAGACTATTATTTCTTCAAAAAATTTTCTGGAAAGTGTAAAATATAGAGCAAGAGATTTAGGGAGGCAATCGGACTGCAAATATGCAGAAGGATTTATTTCAAATCAGTTATTAAAAGTAGATTATGTTACACAGTTAATCTAGTGTTTACATATACCCTATTATTAAGAGATATATGTTTTTGTTTCGTCTTATTTTATTTCTTTTTTAGGAGCAAAGTATTTCATTATTAAGATATTGAAAGAATAAGAGATTATTATCAGAATTACGATGTGAGATAAAAATACACCCTCATCTCCAAGATCTGGTTGGAGATATCCAGATAGATCTGTTAAAACTGAAATCACCGTATATAAAGCAGCAATTATAAAATTAGATAGAATGAAATATTTAATTCTAAATCTTCTTATTTCTGGAGTAACTTTATCAATATTTTTATTTTTTAATCTAATAGAGTTTCCAATAACAATTACATCTGAAAAAGCCATAAACAAAGCTCCCCACATAGGATTTAAGTATCCCATAGCTGCAATCGGAATTGCTACAATATTATAGGCAAAGGCCCAAAATAAATTCTGTTTTATTGTAAGAAATGTGTGTTTACTAATCCTTAAAGCAACTATCAATTGTTTTAAATTATTTTTATTTAAAAGTACTATATCTGCAGATTGTACAGCAATAGAAGAAGCACCTCCAACTGAAATTCCGACATCTGCTTTTGATAGAGAAGGAGCGTCATTTATACCATCTCCAACCATAGCAGTGTTTTCTAAGGAACTAATTATTTTTAATTTTTCATCAGGTAATTTCTCAGAAAAAATACTACTGAATTTAATCCTGACTGAAACAGAATCACACTTATGTTTTTTATCTCCACTCAATAAATTTGTTGTAATGTTTTGTTGAGTTATTTCTTCAATCACGTCATTTACAGATGACTTAAGTTGATCTTCAATATTAATAGTAGCAATTAACTTATCATCTTTAATAACATATAGATCATGTTTTTCTGTATTATTATCTATTATCCTATCAGAACCAATAGTGTATTTGATTCCCTTATAAATTGCTGAAATACTCACTCCTTTAACTTCATTAATTTCAGATAATTCAATTTTATCAGAAAACTGTTCTAACTCAGTTATTAGTGAATTTGCAATAGGGTGGGAAGAATATTGTTCAATATTATAAATTATGTTTTTTATCTCTTTAATATCACCTTCAATCAGATTAAAACTTTTTATTTTGAACTTACCACTTGTAATTGTTCCTGTTTTATCAAAAAACATTTGCTTTGTTTTAGCAAATCTCTCCAAAGTATCACCTCCTTTTATCAAAATTCCATTTTTAGCAGCTCTACCAATACCAACCATTACAGCTGTTGGGGTAGCTAGGCCCATTGCACAAGGACAGGAGATTACTAATACAGCAATTGACCTAAGAAATGAATCAACTAGTTCGATATTAAAAATAAAGTAAGAAAGCAGGAAAGTAGATAATGATATAGCTAAAACTACCGGCACAAATATGGAACTGATTTTATCTCCTAATTTCTGAATTTGCGGCTTGCTATTTTGAGCTTCTTTTACTAATTCTATAATATTAGATAGGAGAGTGTCGTTTCCAACATTTGTAGCTTTTATTCTTAAGTTCCCTGAAGTGATAATTGTACCTCCAATAACTTCTGATTTTATTTCTTTTACAACATCAATACTTTCTCCGGTTATCATGGATTCATCAACAGTAGCAAAACCATCTATAATAATTCCATCAACTGCAATTTTATCTCCTTCATTAACTATCAAGATATCATTTATTACTATATCTTCATAATCTAATTCGAGTATTTTTCCGTTTCTATCAACCTTTGCTTTAGTGTTCTGTATTTCAGATAGTTCTTTTATTGAGGTTGTAGTTTGTTTTATGCTTCTGTTTTCTAATACATTACCAAGCAAAACTAAAGTTATGATTGTTGCTGATGTTTCAAAAAATAAAAATTGATGTGTTAAGTCCGTTCCTTGATGCAAATACCATCCATAAATACTATAAAAGAAAGCTGCCGAACTACCAATAGTAATTAGAACATCCATGTTTAAGGATTTACTTTTAATAGATCCTATTGCACTTTTACCGAAAAACCATGTACCAACAAGGTAAACAGGTAAACACAACACAAATTGGACTAAAGGATCCTGAATAAAAGAATCATGAGGCAAAAACATATGAGAGAAAAGAGGCAGTGTAAATACTAAAGAAAAGTAAAACAACTTCTCTTGTAATGATATTTTACTTTCAGGTTCTTCTTTCTTGATTGAATATCCTAATCCTTCTATTATTTTTTCAGTTTCTTTTTTTGTAATTTCTGATGAAAAGAAAGTAGCTTCTGAGGTAGAAAAATTAACATTTACATCTTCTAAACCTTTGGATGTTAGATGTTTTTGAATTCCTGAAGCACAATTAGCACAAGTCATTCCTTCTACCAGAATAGTTTCCTTATTTTTCTTTTTATTCATCAGTGCAAACTTACAAAAGAATTGTTTTGAAAAATGCTATTTTTTATAAGTAAATTTTATATTTGCACTCTCAAAATGGTGATTGTAGCTCAGTTGGTTAGAGCACTGGTTTGTGGTGCCGGGGGTCGTGGGTTCGAATCCCATCAGTCACCCATTTAATTTAAAAAGGAGTTGATTATTCAACTCCTTTTTAATTATTTTATTATATAAGGTTTTAAGTTTCTTATCACTAATTGTTTTGCCAGGTGACCTGGAAAGCTTTCAATCTTTTGGAATTTATTATCAAAAAGAACAATTGTTGGTGTAGTTAATTGTTGTTTGTTGTTTCTGGTAAATGATGCTACTTCATAATAGAAGTCGTGTCTCCAATCGTGTCTTCCTGAGGACTCAGGTTGTTGATTAGTATATTCCTTTCCATTATAACTAATAATATCTTTAGTCCTAGAATCTATTTTTACAGCAAGAAAATTATTATTTATTAAATTAATAACATTTATATCGCTAAGAGTTTCTTTTTGCATCTTCTCACAATATTCACAATTCTGTTTAAAAAAGTAAACTAATATTTTCAGATTATATTTTTCAGCAGATTCTACAGCTTTTTCTAAAGGAATCCAATCAATCTCAGTTTTACTAGATCCTTGTGAAAATAAAAAAATAGGTGTAATTAATAGAGTTAAAAGAAGTAACTTTTTCATTTTTATTTCTTTTTTAAGAACTGATTTGCAGCTGCTATCCATTTAGTTGGACCTCCAGCAACATATCCGGTACTTCCTAATTTATTAAGATTTACCTTTCCATCTCCTCCTTTTTCAGGATATACAAACCAAACTGTAGGGTATCCTCTAACTCCAAACATTTGTTGTAGTTCTCTGTTTTGTTTTGTTAATTCTTCAGAAAGTTTAGTTCTTCTTGGAAAATCAATTTCAACTAAGACTACATTCTTTTTTGCCCATTTGTTAAATTCTGGAGTTTTATAAACTTCCTTTACAAGCTTTTTACACCAACCACACCAATCAGAACCTGTGAAAAATAACATGATTGGTTTATTAGTTTTTTGTGATATCTCAATTGCCTTATCCATCTCAGGCTTCTCTGTATTAAGCCAATCATTCTCAATTTGTTGTGAGAATGAAGTAAAAGATACAATAGTAAATAATAATAAGATTAATTTTTTCATGTTGGTTTTATTTTAAATTTAAAGATTAGTGAATACCATGCATTAATTTCTTAATGAATGGAGATATAATAATAACGAATAAAGCAATAAATATTGTTACAAACCCGATTTGAGCATATACACTATTATAAAGTAATAGAGTCGCTACTGCCTCGTTAGATGTGTCAGGGTTACCCATAAACCAATTGGATAAATCAGAAAGCCAATTACTTTCTGTATTCTCATTGCCAGATGTTGTAAGTTTTGCAATCACTCCAGAAATGTAATGAGCAAAAGTGGAAGACAAGAACCATACTCCCATCATAAATGCGGCAATCTTCTTTGGAGCTAGTTCTGTTACTTTTGACAAACCTATTGGAGATAAAAACAACTCCCCTGTAGTAATTAAGAAATATCCTAAGAATACAAATAAGAAAGGAATTTTACCATCTTCACCCATAAAGTGAGCAGTAGATGCAAATATTAAGAATCCTAATCCTAATTGGAAAATACCTAGTGCAAATTTTATAGGAGTATTTGGATTTTTATTTAATCCACCTAATTTTGTCCACATCCAAGAAAATGGAATGGCTAAAAGAACAATATAAAAAGGATTAATTGCATTTGTTTGAGATGCGGTCATCCCAACTAGATTTACACATTTGTCAACCCAAACCGTGATTGAACTTCCTGCTTGTTCAAAGCATGCCCAAAAGATTGTGCAAAATACTGCCAGTATCATAATTGCAATTAGCCTGTCTCCACTTTGATGATCTTTCTGTACAATCTTAAAATCGTAAATAATATACCCTACATAAAGTAGTACGGCGCCACCAACAATCGTTAGTACGTCTCCTAATATTTCTGATTGTGTATCTAGTATAATAAGGTACGCAAATGCAGGTACTGCTAAGAATCCTAATACATAAATAAAATTAGTAACAGATAATCCGGCTATTTTCTTTCCAATATACTCAGTTGGTTGTAGCCCTCTATCTCCTAAAACATTGGCATTAATTCCTTTCCAGAATACAACTAAACCTGCTAGCATCCCAATTCCTGCTGCTCCAAAACCCCAGTGCCATCCATATACTTCTCCTAAATAACCACAAAATAGAGGAGCAATCATTGCTCCTAAATTAATACCCATATAAAAGATGGTGAAACCTCCATCTCTTTTTACATCTCCCTCTTCATAAAGAGAACCAACTAATGTAGAAATATTAGGTTTAAAGAATCCATTACCCATTATTAACAGACCTAGCGCTCCGTAAAAGAAAAAGTCAGTAGGAAAAGCCATAAAGAAATGACCTAAAGCCATTAATACTCCACCATAAATTATAGATTTTCTATATCCAATAAATTTATCCGCCAAATAACCACCAATTAAAGGAGTTAAATAAACAAGAGCACCATAAGCTGCATAAATTCCATATGCTACCTCTTCATTGTTCTCCAAATGAGAATAATAATCTTTTATTAGATATAGTGTAAGAAGTGCACGCATTCCGTAAAACGAGAACCTTTCCCACATTTCTGCAAAAAATAAATAAAAGAGTGCTTTTGGATGTCCTTTCTTATCTAAATACGCTTTTGCAATAAATAAGATTAGAACTGTAAAAAGGATGTAGCCAATAATCTGTCCCATTTGTTTTTTTTTGTTTAATTAAAAAATAAGTGCCGAAAATAGTAATAATAAATGAATTTCAAAGAGATTGAAAAAAGAATACAATAAATTAATAAAACTATTGTTTATTTTACATCAAAAAAAAAATTAGGAATGATGGCAAATTAGCAGTATTTTTGCCAAATATTTATAAAATATGACAAAACAAACAATATTATTCTTACTTCTTCTTTCACTGTTTTCATGTGGAGAATACCAAAAAGTTCTTAAAAGTTCGGATGCAAATTACAAATACGAAATGGCCGTAAAATATTACGAAAAAGCAGACTTCAATAGAGCAATGCCACTTTTTAGAGAACTAACAACAACACTTAGAGCAACAAAAAGATCGGAAGAAGTGATTTATTATTTAGCATATTGTCATTATAATAATGGGGACTTTATTACATCTTCTTATTTATTTAAGAATTATATAAAAACTTTCCCTAGAGGTTCTCACATTGAAGAATGTACTTATATGGGAGCATATTGTGTTTATTTAGAATCTCCGAATTATAGTCTGGATGCTACTTACACAAAAAAGGCTATTGGAGAATTACAACAATTTATTAACTTATATCCTTCTAGCACAAAGAAAGGAAAATGTGAAGAGTTAATTTCTGAATTGCATAATAAATTAGCTTATAAATCTTTTGAAAACGCAAAACAATATTATACTACTGAGAACTATAAGTCGGCAATTATTGCCTTAAACAATGTGTTAATTGATTTCCCAGGAAATGAATATCGTGAAGAAATACAATTCCTGATTTTAAAATCTTCATATGACTTAGCTATTAGGAGTATCTCAACTAAAGTAGAAGAAAGACTACATAATACTATGGATGCTTATTTAGTTTTTAATGATAATTACCCAGAAAGTAATTTTAAAAAACAAGCGGAAAGAATAAACGAACAAACAAAAGAAAAATTAGAAAATATAAATAAATAATAAAATGGATTACAAAAAAACAGGAGCTGAAAAATCAACAATTACTAGAGATTTAGTTGAGTTAGGTACTAAAACTGGTAATATCTACCAATCTTTAGCTATAATTGCAAAAAGAAGTAAGCAAATTAACAGAACTTTAAAAGATGAACTTATCAATAAGTTAGAGGAATTCGCTACTAATAACGAGCAACTAGAAGAAGTTTTTGAAAACTCAGAACAAATTGCTGTTTCCAGATTTTATGAAAAATTACCAAAGCCACATGCTATTGCATTAAAAGAGCTTATGGAAGATGAAATCTACATACAAGACAGAAAAGATACTGAAGAAACAGAGAAATAAAAAATGTTAAAGGGCAAAAATGTTTTATTAGGAGTTACAGCTAGTATTGCTGCTTATAAAGCAACTTATATTGTCCGTTTACTAAAAAAATTAGGATCTTCCGTCAAAGTAATTCAGACAGAATCTTCTTTAGATTTTGTTACACCTTTAAGTCTTTCCGTCCTATCAGGAAATGAAGTTATTGTTGATGTTATTAACAAAGAAACTAAAGAGTGGATTTCTCATGTAGATTTGGGACTTTGGGCTGATTATATGATTATAGCTCCGGTAACTGCAAAAACTATGAGTAAAATGGTAGAAGGAAATTGTGATAATCAATTAATCGCTTCTTACCTTTCAGCAAAATGTCCTGTTTATTTTGCTCCTGCTATGGATTTAGATATGTATAAACATCCTTCTACCCAAGCAAATATAAAGAAACTTCAATCTTTCGGAAATAAACTAATCCCTGCAAATCATGGTGAACTTGCTAGCGGTTTAATAGGTGAGGGGAGAATGGCAGAACCAGAAGAAATCATCAATTTTATTTTAGAAGATATAAATAAAGAAAAGGAACTTTCTGGTAAAAATTGTCTTATTACTGCCGGACCTACACACGAAAATATTGATCCAGTTAGATTCATATCAAATAAATCTAGTGGGAAAATGGGGATGGCTATTGCGGAGGAATTATCAGACAAGGGAGCGAAAGTAACTCTAATTATGGGACCTTCAAATCTGACTTCTAATCATCCTAATATAAAACAAATAAATATTGTTTCTGCTGAAGAAATGTACAATGAAGTAGATTCTTATTTTAACAATTCTGATATTTCTGTTTTTACTGCTGCTGTTTCTGATTACAAATCAAAAGAGGTATTTACTGAGAAAGTAAAAAAATCTGAAGAGAATTGGAGTCTCTCACTTGAAAAGAATAAAGACATTTTACAAACTATGTCATTAAGGAAAAACAAAAATCAGTTTGTTGTTGGTTTTGCATTAGAAACAGCAAATGAAATAGAAAATGCAAAAGAAAAACTAAAAAAGAAAAAATTAGATCTGATTGTTTTAAATTCTACTAAAGATAAAGGAGCTACTTTCGGTTACGACACAAATAAAATTAAAATTATTGATGAAAATTTATCTGTTACAGATTTCCCTTTAAAAAGTAAAAAAGAAGTAGCAAAAGATATTGTAGATGAAATTATAAACAAAGTTAATTCATGATAAAAAAAGTATTATTTGTTTGTTTAATTTTTGTGGGATTAGATTCTTTTTCACAAGAAATACTTTGTAATGTACAAGTTAATTCCTCTCAAATTCAGACTTCTGACAGGAAGGTTTTTCAGACAATGCAAACTTCAATCTATGAATTCTTAAACAACACACAATGGACAAATACTGTTGTTAAAAATGAGGAGAGAATAGAATGTACAATGCTTATTAATGTCACAGAAAAGGTATCTAATGATGAGTACAAAGCAACTATTCAGATTCAGAGTACAAGGCCAATTTACGGGACATCTTATAAATCTACAATGTTTAATTATATTGATAACAATTTCAGATTTAAATACTTAGAATATCAATCTTTAGAATTTTCAGAATCTACACATTTATCTAATTTAACTTCAGTATTAGCGTTTTATGTAAATATTATTCTGGGACTTGATTATGATTCTTATTCTGACCAAGGAGGTATTGAATATTTTGTAAAAGCACAAAACATTGTAAATAACTGTCAGAACACTGCAGAAATAGGATGGAAGGCTTTTGAAAGTGACAAAAACAGATATTGGATAGCTCATGATTTCTTGGACTCAAGATATTCTACAATACATGATATTTTATACAGGTATCATAGAACAGGAATGGATAAACTTGGAACAGATCCTGATGATGCTAGGTTTGAGATAACAGAATCATTAGAAGAATTAAGGAAGATTTACAGAGAAAATCCCTCTGCATTTATATTAAAGTTATTTTTTGATTCCAAATCTGATGAAATATCTAAAATATATTCTGAAGCATATCCAAATGAGCAAGCAAGAATAATTAAAACTCTAGTTGAGATAGATCCGACTAACTCATCTCTTTATCAGTCTATTACACAAAACCAATCTGAAGACAGATAGTCATGATTACAAGACTATTTATAAAGAATTTCGCATTAATAGAACATCTTGAAGTAGAGATGGAGAATGGTTTTACTGTTTTATCTGGAGAAACAGGAGCTGGAAAGTCTATTATGTTAGATGCCATCTCCTTACTAATGGGAAAAAGATCTGATAGAGAATCTTTATTTGATAAGAATAAAAAATGCATTTTAGAGATGGAGGTTTCTTTAGATCATACCATTTCTGGAATCTTCAAAAAACATGATTTAGATTTTGAAAAACAAACAATTATAAGAAGAGAAATAAATCCGAGTGGGAAAAATAGAAGCTTTATAAACGATTCTATTGTTTCTCTCTCTGTTTTAAATGAAATTTGTTCTAAGAGAATAGAATTATACTCTCAAAACCAATCTATAAGTTTAAGAAATGAAGAAAAACAATTAGAACTTATTGATAAATTTTCCAATACAAAAGAGGAACTTAAAAATTATAAAGAGCAATTTTCTGTTTTTCAGAAAATAAGAAGAGAAATTGAAAACATTAAAAACGGAAATAAATTATCTGATTCAGAAATTGACTTTTTAACATTTCAGATAGAGGAATTAGAAAAGTCAAACTTAATAAAAGGGGAAAAAGAAAATCTAGAAAAGGAGTATAAGTTGCTAGAAAATTCATCTGTAATTATTCAGAATATATCAGAATCCTATAGTATTCTATCAGATGAAAACGGAGTGAATGATAAGGTTTCGGAAATTGAAAATTTGTTAAATAAAGTTGCTGATTCTTCTGATAAAATAGAAAAGTTAAATGACAGAATAAGTTCAATCAGAATAGATTTAAATGATATTGAAAGTGAGTTTAGTGAAATAAACAACTCCATTGATTCTGATCCAAAAACATTAAACAAAGTAGGAGAGAGGCTTGACCATCTAAATTCTTTACTTACTAAACACAGAAAAACTAAAATATCCGAACTTCTTATTTTATTAAATGAAATGAATCTTAAAATTCAATCTTCATTTGAATTTGAAAAATTAATACACAAAAAGGAAATAGAATTAGAGAGATGTAAAATGAAACTGACTAAATTATCAGAATCATTAAGTAAGAAGAGAAAGGAATTAAGCTTAGTTTTCAGTAAAAACATAGAAAAACAACTACAAAAATTAGGAATAAAATCTCCAAAACTAATAATTGACTTCACAAAACATGAAGAATTTACACAAACTGGAATAGATAAAATAAGATTTTTGTTTTCTGCAAACAAAGGATCTGAAGCAATAGAATTGCACAAAGTAGCTTCTGGAGGTGAACTTTCCAGATTAATGTTATGTTTTTCATATATAATATCAGAAAATGACGGTTTAAGCTCTATGATTTTTGATGAAATTGACACAGGTGTATCAGGTGAAATAGCAGATTTAATGTCAGAAATGATGTTAGAAATGAGTAGAAAAAGACAAGTTATATCTGTTACACACCTACCTCAAATTGCATCAAAAGCTCAACAACATTTTAGAGTTTATAAAAAGGAGAATAAAGAACGAACTTCTTCTGAAATTATTAAACTAAATACAAAGGAAAGAGTAGAAGAAATAGCGAAAATGCTTAGTGGAAAAAACATAAGTAGTTCAGCAATAATAAATGCTAAGGAATTATTAAATCAATAATTGTATATTTGTAGTCTAAAATTAAATAAAAAATGGCTAACGGAATATTAAAAGGAAAGAGAGGGATTATTTTTGGAGCTTTAGATGATAAATCTATCGCATGGAAAGTAGCAGAATTCGCTCATAAAGAAGGTGCTGAGATTGTATTGACAAATGCTCCAATAGCTCTAAGAATGGGAACAATTAATGAATTATCTGAAAAAACTAATTCAATTGTAATTCCTGCAGACGCTACTAGCATGGAGGATTTAACAAATCTTTATGAAAAATCAATGGAACATTTAGGAGGAAAGATTGATTTTGTTCTTCACTCTATTGGTATGTCTGTAAATGTAAGGAAAGGAAAACAATATTATGACATGAACTATGACTGGACACAAAAAGGAACTGATGTTTCTGCTACATCCTTTCATAAAACAATAAAAGCCGCATGGGACTTGGACGCAATGAGCGAATGGGGGTCAATTTTAGGACTTTCATACATAGCATCTCAAAGAGTTTTTCATACTTATAATGATATGGCAGACAATAAAGCTTTATTAGAGTCAATTGCCAGAAGTTTTGGATATCACTATGGTTTAAGAAGAAAAGTTAGAATTAATACTGTTTCTCAATCACCAACATTAACTACGGCAGGTAGTGGAGTAGCAGGGTTTGATGGTTTTTATAAATTTTCTGATGATTTATCTCCCTTAGGAAATGCCTCTGCTAATGACTGTGCAGAATATTGTGTTTCATTATTTTCAGATTATACTAAAAAAGTAACAATGCAAAACTTATTTCATGATGGAGGTTTCTCTTCTATGGGAATGAGCAAGGATGTTATGGATACTTACATGAAAAATATAGGAGATAAAAAATCGTAATAACTCATATTCTTTCATCCCTTAATTTAGATAAAATGAAAAAATTACTATTGATTTTACTATGTGTGCCTTTGATTGGGATGGGACAGGATAACAAAAAAGTTGACATTAGTAAAATAGATAACGTATGTGAATTATTAAATGAAGTTGAGATAGTCATAGATAATATGCTTGATTTTGTAGAAAGAAATGGCAGAGATGGAGAGAAAGCTTCTAAAGTAGAAATAGAAGAGTGGAGAACTTCAATGAGTAAATTAAATAAACTCAGCTCTTTCTCTAGGGAAAATATGAAATGGAAAGAAAGAATGAAAGATTGTTCAATCTTTGTTG
>CABXPN010000024.1 GCA_902514225.1 uncultured Bacteroidota bacterium | reverse complement strand
GAGAAACAAGGACTACCACCAGCAGCACTTAAAGTAACAGAACCATCAGTATTAATTGGTGATGTTGCATCAACAACTATACCTGAAGCTGTAACAGCTGAAGGCTCTCCAATAGTTACTGAAGTAGAAGCTGAACATCCATTAGTTGCATCCGTTGAAGTACATGTGTAAGTCCCAGCAGCAAGTCCTGAAATAGCACCTCCTGTTCCTACAACAGCACCTGAAGCGTCTGTCCAACTATATGAATTATTATATGTAAATGCAGCATCTCCGAAAGCAGTAGCACTAGCCATACCATCTGATCCTCCATTACATGAAGCATCAAAAGCATAATCAGCAGCTATACCATAATTTGTACAAGGACTAACTTCATATGCACATACATTATCAACCCAAACAAAATCTCCATAAGCACCACTAGAATAGTTAGAGTTGTATTTACATGCAGTTTCGATAGTTACATATACAGCAGAGTTTCCTGCATTAGAAGATAAATCGTATACTAAACTACCAGCATCACCATGCCATGAAACACCGTTAATGTCAGAAACAACATTTCCATTAACTTTTACTCTCATTGTAGAGTAAGCTGTTCCAGTAAGACCAGGAGCAGTATTTGTAAAACCAGATTGAGTTGCATAATCAAGTCCTAAATTCACAATTCCTGATTGTGCTGACATATCAAAAAGAATAGTCGCAGAAGAAACGTGAGAAGTATTCGCAAAAGCTTGAGCCTCTGTTGAATATTGAGTCCAACCAATATAAGTGTCAGAACCTACTGATTCTATACTATTTGAATCAGCAATAGCGTTAGGCAATCCAGTTAAGTGTATAGAAACACCAGCTTCAGAACCATTCATTGTTGTCCATCCATTAGTAGTAAAAGATTGTGATTCAAAGTCATCACAGAAATCTAAAGCATTAGCTATTGGATATATACAAGAAGAATCGCTCACATTACAAGTTGAACAATAGTTAGTTGCCAAAGGATCCATACAACCTGGATATTGACAAGTACCATCATCTGCATTTGCAGTTGGATCATAATTTGCAGCAAAAGGATCCGTACATCCAAAGGCACACATACCACCTATATCAAGATTCCCTGAATAAGGAGCTCCACCTGAAGCAATAATAACACCTGTAACATCATCAACTATATCCCAAGAAACCTCAGTTGGCCATGGGTTTGTAGTAACATCAATAGTGTAGCAATCATCATCTAAACATGCTGTAGCAGAACCAACAGAACCTGATAACAGTCCAGCTGTTAAAGCAACACCATTTGCACCAGTTAATGTCAACACAGAACCATTCCAACCATCTCCGAATGAATCATACATGTTTAAAGTAACTGCTGTACAATTTAAATATGTACATGTACCATCATCTACATTAGCTAAAGGATCATAGTTAGCAGCTAAAGAATCTGTACAACCAGCGACACATGAATTTCCTAAATCCAGATTACCTGAAAAAGGAGCTCCACCTGCAGCACCTGAAGCAAGAACAGCACCTGACGTATCAGTTAATGTCCAGCTACATTCTCCATAATAAGATCCAAGTGTCCATGAGATAGAGTAGCAATCATCTGGCAAACACGCTACTTCTGATCCTGAAGAACCAGCAGCAAGAGTAGAATTCATTACTACAGTTCCAGCTGAATTGGTTAACACAAAATAGTTACCGTTCCAACCATCACCCCATGAATCCACCATGTTTAATGTTAGTTCATTATCCAAACAAGGATAAGTACATGAACCATCATCAATACCCGCTAAAGGATCATAGTTTGTTGCAGTTGAGTCAGTACATCCACTCGTAGCACCCCAACAAACATTGTCTACACCAAAAGAACCTGCAGTCAAACCACCAGTAGCATAAATTTGCCCTGTAGTTTGGTCAACAATAGAATAAGTACCTCCATTCCATCCGTCACCCCATGAATCATACATATTCATGTCATAACATCCAGAAGGAATAGTAAATGTAAAGGTACCAGCAGCTCCAGAAGCTTGGCTAGCACCGTTAGCATCAGTAATATCCCATGTAATCTCAGAATCATAAGAACCACCACCTACGGTGATAGTTAAGTCTTCTGCGATTGCAGATGATGTAGTAAAAAATACCATGGCAAAAGCCATTAAGTAACCTAAGAGTCTCTTAGGATTTGTTTTGTAATTTGTTTTCATAATACATGTTTTTGTTAATAAAAAGGTTAATTATATATAAAAAAACCTTCGCGCTGGGACGCAAAGGTTGTTCTATCGTAGCTATATATGACGAATCTGCACATGAGTACCATGTGTTTTTTTCAGTTTGACATACCTGATAATCGTAAATATTTACCATATATTTTTTTAATTTATAAAAAATCAGACTCCAAATTTAAGAAAAATATTTCTTATATCATTCCGGATTTTGGAAAAAATCCACTTTATTAACATTTTATTATTGATAACTACAGTATCTAAAGATGAAACCCAATACTATAAACGACATAAATAGTATTGGGTTTCAATTATTTATAAAATAATATATTTACTGAATCACCACTCTTTTATAGTAAGTGTTTTCTGAAGTTTTAAGTTTAACAGTATAAACTCCTTTTGGTTTGTCTGATAAATTAAAATGAAATTCAGAAACATTATTATCAAAATTAATAAAATAAATTTCTTCTCCCAACACATTATATATATAGGCAGTAATTTTATCATCAAAATTATTATCTATAATAACATCAAACTCTCCCTTATTCGGATTAGGGTAAACCTCAAAGATATTTTCAGTAGACTCTCCTTCTCTAATAACGGAAGGAGTAGTGAAAAACACAGGACCATCCCATTGAGGAGATCGATACGCCCCTCCAGAAGCATTACACCAAGTACGATAAATAACTCTGTAATCAGTATTTGAAAGCAAGCCATTTTTCTCTTTACACAATAATGGAGAGAAAACTCCCATTCCACCAATATTATTATATGCAGAGCCTGTAGAATCTATTCTGTATTTTAAGCGGACAAACGCATATGCACTTATAGTATCCCAACATATTTCTACTTTTGAAGAAGATAATGGGGTTGCAGTAACATTTGTTACATTATCACACATAGTTGCTGTTGTAAAGACTCCTCCATTATGCCAGTTTATTGTAGATGCATTACAATACCATATCTTAAAGTCATACTCATAATTAGTATTTGGAGATAATCCGAGAACCAGCTTTGTTACATTAGAAGTGTTACATCCGCTTCCGGTAGGAGTACCCATTGTTTTGGTAGAGTAAGAACTTGTTCCAACTTCTCTATACCTAAACCTGATCTGATCTACTTGACAATATTGAGTATTCATATTGTCCCAATTGAAAATTACTCTGTCATGAATGATATTATTAATATAAACACCTGTAATTGGACCACATGTTGCATAAGTACAGCTGCCGTCATCACATGTTGCTAAAGAATCATAGTTCAAGGCAAGGGAATCTATACATCCATAAACGCAATAAACACACGAACTATCACTATAACATGCAGTAGAATCATAATTTATAGCAAGAGGATCTGTACATCCATTCGCCATGCATGCAGTGCTATATATACAGCTACCATCATCCATCGTTGCTAAAGGATTGTAATTACAACTATTACATGGGTCAGTACAACCATAAATTTGGTAAATACAACTACCATCATCCGAATTTGCAGAAGAATAATAATTTATTGCAGTACTATCTGTACATCCATAAATATAAGGCTGACAACTACCATCATCTGTATTTGCAAGAGAATCAAAATTTATCGCTGTACTATCTATACATCCTAAAATAGGATAAATACAAGAAGAATCAGGAATAATTGCAGTGGAATCAAAATTTATTGCAGTGGAATCCATACAACCAATCGGATACACACAACTTCCATCATCTATTAAAACAGTCGGATCATAATTTGCAGCCAAAGGATCTGTACATCCAAATATATTATACACACAACTTCCGTCATCTATATTTGCAGCTGGATAATAATTGATTGCTGACGAATCAGTACATCCGTACATAACCGAAACACAACTTAAATCAGGACAAGTAGCTAAACTATTGTAATTAAAAGCGGTAGTATCCATACAACCATAAACACAATATACACAACTGCCATCATCAACATTTGCAGATGTATTATAATTTAATGCAGAAGTATCTGTACATCCATATACATTCGGAACATTCATACTAATATTTATATCATCTAAATCTATTCTCCACATATTAGCATTACTAACAGCATGCCAACCTATGTAATAGGTGCCATCTGAGGGGACAGAAAATGTAATTGTTGTAGAGTCATATAGGATATTAATAAGGTTATTCATTTGCAACAATTGAGTTGTTAAAGAGCTTCCTTGTTGCATTGCTCCAATATTTACCGTCATGTCTTCCGGAAAAGAAGCAGAAGCTACCCTATATTTAAACCCAAGCTGATATGTACTTCCTGCTTTAAATTCAAAACACTGAGATATAATCCAATCATCTGCAGAAGTAACACCATTAAAGTTGTAATTATAAAAAGCTCCATAACTTTGGTTAAATCCAGTGTATTGACTTATATTCCATGAATAAGAATCGTTATTTGCATCTTCAATTAACCATCCACTAAAATCTTGATTTGGCTCAAATCCCATTTCATAATCTGAACTATAGAAATCATGATAATAATTTGTAAAACTCACTGTTGAAGTGTCATTTATATGAGCATAATCTAGATTATGAGAAGTAAAAGATGTGAGAGAATAAAGACCTGTGTTAGAAGCATTAATTGTTGTATTAAATGTATATATAATACTATCCCCTGCAGCAATAACAGCAGTAACACTATCAGAATATATTTGTCCATTATATTGGAAACTAACTACAAAATCTGTTGCATCAATATTATTATAATTTGTAATCTGAACAATAATTTGCTCAGCAGAGTCTAAGTTACATGCATTAGAAGGAGAAATAAAATCAGATACTCCAACATCAATACTGAATTCCAAAACTAATATGCTATCTGAAAAACTACATCCATTAACATCTGTAACTGTTATATAGTACATGCCAGCTTCTAAGGAACTAATATCTTCCGTTGTATCAGAAAACAAATTTGGTCCAGTCCAATTATACGTTAAAGAAGGCACTCCTCCAGCAACATTAATATCAATACTTCCGTCAAATAATCCAGATACAGATTCTGGTATAGTAGTATATGTTACACCTAGTGGATTAGGATAATCAGGGACATATATTGACGATAATGTATCGCTACAGTTATTCGATGTATAAATCATAACATCATAATATCCTACTGGTACATTTGTTAAATCTTGAGTTGTCGATCCATTATTCCAAGAATATGTATAGGGTAATACTCCACCAGATACTGTTAAATCAATAGAACCATTTATAGAGACACAATTAGCAGGAGTTACATTTACCGAGCTCACCATATTACAACCAACAACCCAACTTACATCTAATAAATAATCTGCAGAATCAGCACAAGGAACACATGAATAAACAGATGGAATTACTACTAACCAATAAGTTCCGGGAGCAAGGAATTGTTGAATATTAATTGTATCGCATTGCATAGCAAATGCAGAATCTATAATTATCTTATTTTCGCAACCAGCACTCCCATCAATCAAAACTATATTATAAGGAATTTCTGCGATTGAATTAAGAAAGAAGTCCGAACTGTCATTCAGAACAAACTCATACCAATCGGTATCTTTATTATTATCAGCTGCCCAAAAATTACCATTAATAACGCTATTATTTGATAAAGGAGTATAGTTTGAAATAGGAGAAACAACAGTATAATCTACATATGCATTACCATTAGAACCACCAGATGTTGTAATAGAATTTGTGCCTACTGTTAAGTTTGCAGGCAAAGTATACTCTCCAATATAGTCATCACTTCCTAATAAACTAAATAAACCATCATCATCATCATACACACTAAAATTATAAGAAAAAGTCTGACCTGAGACCCAAGGTGTTGTATATAAAGGAGTAGTCTGAATATCTAAAGGTGTTGTAATACCCTGATTTGCATACATGGAGAATGAGTTTGGATACCATGTGTCTAAATAATAATCTGAATAATAATTGAAAATATTATTCTCTGTCATATAAATATATAAATCCGGATTTTGCTCTCCAATCGGAACTCCAAGAAGTTCTAAATATCCCCACGACCAATCATCCGTAACACCTTGAATAGTAAAATTAGAAATTGCCCAATTATCATCACATCCATTATTTACATCTGCCCCGCAACTTTCACCTTCATTAAGTGCTGTAGAAGGAATATTTATCTGGCACATTGGAGCACAAATTCCTATTCCACAATTTTCTTCTGCATATGTAAATGAGGCTCCAGTTGCAACAGTATTTCCGTTATAACTAACAGAATATGACCCATTACCCCATCCGCAACAAAGTCCATCTCCATAAGAATCTAAAATTGTAAAAGAATAACAATTAGAATCAGGGACACATAATGTCCATGTTAAGGTAGAGTTTGCAGAAGATGGTGAAATAGGAACATTAGTCCAACCTCCTCCATATTGATCTATCAAAAACCAAGATGTTTCTGTAGGATAATCATCTGTATTAACAGTAATAATAATTTCCACCTCATTAGGTGGACAAGAAGAAGGAGGAGAGGTACAGTTTCCAATACTATAAGTGTTTTCAGAATATCCAAAAGACGCTCCACTTACAATCGCACTTCCATCTAAAGTAACATAATACGATCCATTACCCCATGTACAACAAAGTCCATCACCATAAGAATCAAATATTGTGAAGTCATAACAATTTGTATCGGGAACGCAAATAGTCCATGTATAGGTATAATTACTTTGAGTTAAATCTCCTGGTAAGATTTCAAAACCTGTCCCATTCTGGTCAACTAATTGCCATGAGGTTTCTAATGGATAATCATCTGTAGTAATACTAATAAATACTTCAGACTCGTTTGCAGCACAGGCAGAAGTAGAAGAACAGTTTCCAATATTAGAAGTAATATCTGACCCAGCAAAAGATCCTCCACTGGATACAGTAGTCCCTCCATAAGTAACATAATACGAACCGTTACCCCAAGTGCAGCATATACCATCTCCAAAGATATCAAAGATTGTAAATGTATAGCAATTCGCATCAGGGACACAATAGGAATAAGTATATGTAGTGTTAGGACTAGTCAAATCTCCAGGGTTAATAGACCATCCTCCACCATTCTGATCCACTAACTGCCATGAAGTTTCGGAAGGATAATCATCTGTAGTAATGCTAATTATTATTTCTGTTTCATTTGGAGGACATGAAGATGTAGAAGAAGGAGTATATGTATAACAAACATCATCAACATAAAACTGATGACCAGTCATAGGATATAAATCTAAAGAAGCAATCTGATTCGTAGGATTTGCAAAAGACCCTTGAGATACATTATTTATAAATACTTCCCAAATATTTAAATCTAAATCAATCTCCATTTTAATTTCAAACCATTGATTCAATGGATAGTTAGCAGTTAAAAGAGTTGTGGAACTAGAACCATTCCAATGAGTAAAATTAATAAGTCCTGAAGTCGTCATTTCTGCCTCAAAGGACCATTGCGAGCCAGGAGTATTTTGTGCTTGAAAATTAAAATACGCTCCATTGATTACATAAAAATCTGAGGTAAAAACAAACGATCCGCTAGTATATGGTGTAGATGACCCAAAAGGCAGAATAACATCTGAAGGTCCTCCAGGGTTAGCTGTTCCATTAAAATATATTGAATTTGACCCACTATTAGACAAAGCATTGGTTACTTGTACATCTTCTGTAGCAGTATAAGGCTGTGTCCATGTTGTCCATGAAGAAGATGATGAAGCCAAGTAACTTCCAGAACTATAAGATTCAAAATCATCACAGAATGAAGATTGAGCAAAAGTATCTGATATAAATATCAAGGACAAAAGATATATGAAAAATATCTTTATTTTACTCTTCATCTCTTTTTGCTTTATTATTGTTGTATTTATTCACCTTCGCAGGCTTTGACTGCTTTGGTGGTTTTGGACTTACAATAGTTGAATTTATATTAGTTTGAACAACAGTTTTTGGTACAGCTTTCTCCAAATTTATTGAAATAGGAGAAACCTTTACTCCATTTATTAATTGTTTTTCAGACTTGATTTCCTTTACTGTGTTTGTCTGAGAATACAAATTTTCAGAAATAAAAAGAAAAAGAAGTAGGGATAAAATAGTAAAAATTCTATTCATAGTCGTAATTTTAATTTGTAGGAAACAAATATACTAAAAATCTATAAAAGAAACAAATTACTTCAATACTAGTATAATTAGTATAGTAATAGGTATTTTATTATATTTGCAAACTATACGAAAAAAACCACAAAAAAGATATGAAGAAGATTCTATTATTTAAATTATTTTTATTCAGCACATTTGTTGTATTCTCTCAAACCAACTTATCGGTAACAAATATAAATTCCGCAGATGTTACCCTAAATTGGGATAACGGAGGATGTACTAATGCAAATTATTTAATGAGATATAGAGAGTCATCAGCTTCCTCATGGGTGACAGCAACAACAATACCCAATACTGGAGGATCAGAAACTTACTTTTTGACTGGACTGAATCCTTCTACAACATATAATTGGAAGGTAAAATGTGGTAATAATGGTTCGTGGGAAAATGGACAAGATTTCACAACATCTGCTGGTTGTCTCTTAACTTCTTCTATTTCTATAACTGACGCGTCTTGCAGCAACACAATGAATGGTAGTGCTAATTTAACCGTAAATAATGGATTGTCTCCATACTCGTATTTATGGAGTAATGGAGCTACAACTCAAAATTTAATTGATGTAACTCCTGGAACATACACCGTTCAAATATCTGACGCAAATGGATGTACGTTGTCAGATACAGCTATTATCGGTGCAGTCGGAGCTATTTCAATTTCTCAATCTTTAACTCAGTTTAGTCCTAATCCTCTTACAGCATATCACCAATGGTCATATGACACTTTAAACCTGACAAACACAGGATGTAATACTAGGATAAGACCCGAATTTTCTATTTCTTGTGATTCTGGAGCTATTCAGCAAGGAGACTTTATCTTAAAATGGCAGCATCCAGGAGGGTGGAACCAAACTTTAGACTACACTATTGATGGAAATGGAAATGCAAATGGATATTGGAGTTTTACTGCAAATGATTCTACAGGATTTGATTTAACTTATGGACAAATACAAGATGTAGTAATACAAGTAAAATTTGTAAATCCAGCTCTGTTCGGAACTTATACTGCATCATGGAATACCTATGAAGTAGATAATGCTGGTAATATTATTAGTCTACTTACTCCAACTCCAACAACAATAAATTTAAGTTTAATAAATTGTTCTTTATTTACTATAGATAGTACTTCTACTACTTCAACAACATGCGTAGGAGGAACAGATGGAAATGCTGCAATTAATTCCGTCTCAAATGGATCAGGACAATACTCCTTTTTATGGAGTAATGGAGAAATAACTTCAATTATATCAAATGTTGCTTCTGGTTATTATAATTGCATTGTAACTGACGACAATTGGGGATGCTCAGATAGTGTAAATATTTTTGTTCCTTCTGCAGATACATTACAAGCGTCTTTAACAGGAACTAATATTAGTTGTTTTGGATTAGCTGATGGAACACTTACAGCATCTGCTACAGGAGGATCTGGAACCTATAAATATACTTGGAATCCTTCTTTACCTCTTGTTGCTAATCATACAGGTCTTTCATCAAACACATATATTTTAGTATTAATAGACATGGGATGTCCTAATTCATCTTCTACTGATTCTTTTACAATATCTGAACCTGCGGTATTATCATATACAACTGCTAGTAATAATAATACTTCTTGTGATATAAATATTTGTAATGGTTCTTTTGGAATAAATCTTTCTGGTGGTACAACTCCTTATAGTTTTACTTGGACGAATGGTGATTCTGTTAATCTTAGAAATGATTTATGTGGTGGAAGTTATTCTATTACTGCATCCGATCTTAATTCTTGTAATACATTTACTGAGTCTGTAATTATTTACGACAGTTCATTTACTCCATCAGTATTAGTTCTTGGAACTGACATTAGTTGTAATGGAAGTAATAATGGATCATCAAGTGCTATGATCTCAACTGGAGGATCCTCTAGCGGAAACATTTCGACATTAACTTATTGTGCATCATCACCAGGAACTAACTCATACGCTAATATTGAATTAGTGAGAATCATAGGTGATGGTGATTCTATTGTCAACAATACAACTGGTATATGTGACACATATGAAGATTATACATCTCAATTTACCTCTATAACTCCTGGAGGAACATATTCTATAGATGTTAACCTAGGTACTTGCGATGCAACAGGAGGAACTATTGACTCTGGAGGAGTATTTATTGATTGGAATATAGATGGAGATTTTACAGACCCTGGAGAAAAGGTTGGGGTTTTTGGAGGAGTGCAATCTCCAACCTCTAACACTATCTCATTTAACGTTCCTAATGGACACTATGGAGCTACAAGAATGAGAATAGTTTCTCAAGCTCAAATGAATAACTCTGGATTCCCTGATGGACCTATATCTCCTTGTGTTGTAGGAGACTTTGGAAGTTCCGGGACATATAACCAACCATGGTATGGATCAACTGAAGATTATTCTATTGTTATTGTTGGTGTTGTGCCTGCAACATATTTATGGAACACAGGAGATACAACAAACATTATTTCAAATCTATCTGCGGGAACTTATTATTGCACGGTTACTGATACTAACAATTGTAGTGCAACTGATACAGTGACAATTGTTGAACCATCTTTAATTTCTACAACTTCAACTATCACTAATGTTAGTTGTAATAGTGGTAGTGATGGATCTGCTACTTTAAATATTAACGGAGGGACTCCAGGTTTTACTCAAGATTGGGAAGGATTTAATCCTTATTCTCTAACTGCAGGAACATACAATTACACTATCACAGACACTAACGGATGTAACTATTTTGATTCTGTGACTATTTCTGAACCAATTGCATTAAGCGTTAGCTCTGTAGTTACTAACAATATATGTAATGGGGACTCAAATGGTTCTGTTGATATTACCATAAGTGGAGGAACAACTTCTTACTCTTATTCTTGGAGTGACGGAAGTACAAATGAGGACTTAACAAATGCAATTTCAGGAACATATTATTTGACTGTTACGGATGCAAACTCATGTATTTTATCAGATACTTTTATTATTTCTGAACCTTCAGCAATATCTGTTTCTTCATCAACTACAGATGTAAGTTGTTTCGGATATTCTGATGGAACTGCTTCATTAAATATTTCGGGAGGTACTCCTGGATATACGGAAGATTGGGGGACTTACAACTCTTCTTCTTTATCTTCAGGAATTTTTTCTTATACAATTACAGATACAAATTCTTGTATTTTTACGAATACTGTAATGATAAATGAACCACCTTCAATTGTATCTGTTCCAACAATAATAAATGTTAGTTGTAACGGACTTTCTGATGGAACCACTACTCTATCAATATCTGGAGGAACTCCTGGATATACGGAAGATTGGGGAACAAACAATCCTTTATCGTTAGCTGCTGGAACTTATAGTTACACAATTACTGATACAAATTCTTGTACTTACACAAGTTCAGTGACAATTACTGAACCACAGATATTAAATGCTACTTACACTCAAACAAATGTAAGTTGTAACGGATTTTTTGATGGAACTGCTGAAGTAATTATTACTGGAGGAACAACTGATTATTTATTATCTTGGGACACTCTGACTTATCCTTTATTAGGAGGTGTTTCTGTATTTAATACTCCTATTGGTGTTCCTGCTGGAGTGTATCCATTCGGAATTACAGATGTAAACGGATGCTATTTCTCAGATACAATTACAATCACTCAACCAGATGCAATTTCCGTATCTGAAACTCTGACAAATGTTAGTTGTAATGGACTTTCTGATGGAACTGCCATTCTTTATATAACTGGAGGAACTCCAGGATATTTAGAAGATTGGGGAACGAACAATCCTTCTACCCTATCTTCTGGTATTTTTTCTTATACAGTAACGGATACTAACTCATGTGTTTATACTAATTCTATTTCAATATCAGAACCAAATGTTTTAAGTTCATCAGTTATTCCTACTGATTTAACTTCTTGTTTAATATCTAACGGAAGTATTGATTTATCAGTAAACGGAGGTACTATCCCATATTCCTATTCCTGGAACAACTCTGACACAACTGAGGATTTATCAAACTTATCTGCAGGTAATTATTCCGTAATTATTACAGATATAAATGGATGTACAGACACAAACTGGGCAACATTAAATCAACCATCAAACGGTTTATCTTTATCTTTAAGTTCTCCTTCCAATAACGGATATAATATTGCTTGTTTTGGAGAAAATTCTGGAAGTATTATTGCAAATTCTGCTGGAGGTACTGGAAGTCTAACTTATATTTGGTCTAGTGGAGATACCACTCAAAATATCTCCAATTTATTTGCTGGTTCTTATTCTGTTGCAATAACTGATTCAGTTGGATGTTCTTTATCTGATTCTATTTCAATTACTGAACCATTTGAACTTACTTCAGTTTACTCAACTGTAAATGTAATGTGTTATAGTGACAGTACTGGATCTGCAATTGTAAACTTTTCTGGTGGAGTTACTGATTATATATTAAGTTGGACCGGATATACTTATCCTCTATTAAACGGATTAACAACCTTTATTACTCCAGTTGGAGTTCCTGCAGGAATTTATCCTTATTCTGTAATGGATGCAAATGGTTGTTTTCATTTTGATACAATTACAATTACAGAGCCTACTGCTATAACTGTTTCTTCATATACTACAAACGTAAGTTGTAATGGAGGAAATAATGGAACCTCTATACTGACATCAAGTGGTGGTACGGGAACATTAACTGAAAACTGGGGAGGAAATAATCCTATGGCTTTTGCTGCTGGAACATATAATTATATAGTAACAGATGATAATCTATGTGTAGAATCAGGATCAGTTACTATAACAGAACCTACTTCTTTAAGCTTAAGTTTATCTGGAACAGATAATAGTTGTTATAATTCTTGTGATGGAGAAATAACATCTTCAGTTTATGGAGGAGTTTCACCTTACACATACTCTTGGAATAATGGTTCTAATTCAGATAGTTTATCTAATTTATGTATTGGGAATTATTCAGTAGATATTACTGACGCAAACGGATGTATTATTTCTGATATTGTTATTATTACTCAACCTTCTGAAATTACGATAAACACTGACTCTATAATTGAAGTTAGCGTTTATGATGGAAATGATGGAGAAATCTATATCACTACTTTTGGTGGAGTAGGAAGTCATTCTTATTCTTGGACAGGACCTTCATTTTCATCTACTAATGAAGATCTAATTGGGTTATTTTCTGGAGATTATATTATTACAGTAACTGACTCTACAAACTGTTCAAACTCAGATACAATATTTGTAAATCAGCCACCTTCATTATCAATTTATATTGATACCGTTATAAATTTATTATGTTTTGAAGAATGTAACGGACAAGTAAACATTACAGCTGATGGTGGAGACTCAGTTTATACTTATTTATGGATTGGGCCAAATGGATTTACATCAACTGATGAAGATTTAAATAGTTTATGTGCTGGAACGTATGAAATTATTGTTTCCGACACTACAAGCTCTATATCTACAACAATAACTATTTTGCAAGCTACACAACTGCAAATGATAACAAATGTAGATACTGCATTGTGTTTTGGAGGTACAGCTCAAGCTACTGCTTATACTTACGGAGGTCAATATCCATACATAACAAATTGGGATAATGGAACTTCTGCAATTACTGCATATCTAACAGCTGGCATTCATTATGTAAATGTTCAGGATGTAAATGGGTGCTCTATCTCAGATTCTGTTATGATAATTCAAAATGATTCCATTATTGCAAATACTATTACAACTGATATTAGTTGTTATGGTCTTACGGATGGATCTGTGCAAATTAATATTATTTCTGGAGGAACTTCTCCGTTTACTTACTCAAGTAATAGTGGAGTTTCTTTCCAGTCTAATAATGTATTTTCTTCATTAAATAATGTAACTTATTCATATATAATAATGGATGATAACGGATGTACAACTACAATTTCTGATAGTATTATTGAACCTACAGAGTTAGTTGTTTTATTAACTTCAACTTCTGTAAGTTGTAATGGAGAATGTGATGGTACTGCAATAGCAACATCTTTAGGAGGGACAGGAAATATTACTGAAGATTGGGGAATATTAGATCAGAACAATTTATGTGCAGGATTAGCAAATGTAATTGTTGAAGATGACAATGGTTGTTTATCTACAAATTCAGTTATTATTACAGAACCAAATCCGATAATTGTAATAATAACTGCAAACGGAAATTCATTGGATGCTTCTTCAGGATTTGTTTCTTACCAATGGTTTGATGGAAATGGGAATGCTATTATCGGTGCGACTTCTCAAAGTTTTATCCCTACTTTAATGGGAGAATATTATGTTGAGGTAATAGATCAAAATGGTTGCAAAGGAGAATCAACAAAAATTAATTTCATTATTGAGTCAATTGAGAATGAAAACAACCTTGTTTCGGTTTACCCTAACCCAACAAATTCATGGATTACAATATCATCTTCTATTGAAATAACAGAAAACATCAGGATTATTAATACTCATGGTGAAACAGTAATTACTATAGAAAAAGAAGAAATAAATAACAATTCAAAAAGAGTAAATATGGATGGTTTCTCTAAAGGAATATACTTAATCCAACTTATTAACAATGACTATATAATTAACCATAAAGTGATTTTACAATAAGTTAAAAATAAATACTTAATTTGGCAACAATAAATCTGAAACATATAATATCATGTTAAAACGAATCTTAAAATTAAATCTGTTATTAGTAATTGTATTATTTACAACAACTAATACCATAAACGCTATATCTG
>CABXPN010000023.1 GCA_902514225.1 uncultured Bacteroidota bacterium | reverse complement strand
ATCTTTCAGAAAAGCATCTACCATAATTTCATTTGCAGCATTTAATATACATGGCATATTTCCCCCTTTTTCCATTGATTTAAATGCTAATTGTAAATTTTTAAAAGATTCAAGATTTGGTTTTTCAAAAGTAAGTTCAGGGTAATCAAAAAAAGAAAATCGTTTAAAATTATTATCTAACCTTTCCGGGAAACCTAAAGCGTATTGTATTGGAAGCTTCATATCAGGAACACCTAATTGAGCAATAATAGAGCCATCAGTATATTGCACAGCTGAATGTATAATAGATTGTGGATGAACAACAACCTCTATCTGTTCTTTTTTAAGATCAAAAAGCCACTTAGCTTCAATAACTTCCAATCCTTTATTCATCATTGAAGCAGAATCGATTGTGATTTTTGCTCCCATTTCCCAATTAGGGTGTTTTAACGCTTGTTCTTTTGTAACTGTAGATAATTTATCTTTATCCCAACTTCTAAATGGTCCTCCAGATGCGGTTAAATAAATCTTTTCTATTGGATTGTAAGATTCACCTACCAAACATTGAAAAATTGCAGAATGCTCAGAATCTACAGGGTAAATTTGAACTCCATATTGATGACATAAATTAGTTATTAAATCACCCGCCACCACTAAAGTTTCTTTATTAGCTAATGCAATATTTTTCCCTGATTTTATTGCATTAATAGTTGGTTTTAAACCTGAATAACCAACCAAAGCTGTAAGTACAATATCAATATTTTCATTTTCAACAACCCCTTCCAATGATTTTTGTCCAGCGAATACCTTTATCCCTAAATCAAAGAGTTCATTATTTACTTCTGTATATTTATCTTCATTTGTAATAACTACAAAATTAGGATTGTATTTTTTTGCTTGTTTAATTAATAAATCAGAATTATTATTAGCCGTTAATACCTCCACAACAAACCTTTCCGGATGAGCATCAATAACCTCTAATGTTTGTGTTCCGATTGACCCAGTGGAACCCAAAATTGCAATATGTTTCTTTTTAATTTCCACTAAATTTTATATTTGGTTAATTCATCCGCAATTTTTCTATCATTTGAAAGTCTAGGAACTTTATTTTGCCCTCCCAACTTTCCAATAGATTTCATATAGTTTCGGAAAGAATCTTTTTTCAAAACTATAATTTTTAAATTTGTTAAAATATTCCCCTCAATCAAATCTTTATAATAAGGATTTAAGCTCTGTAAGTTTTTATTTAATTCTTTTACAAAAGAATTTATTTTTTTTGGTTCTTCTTCAAATTCAACAAACCATTCATGGTAGGGAGGTCCGTTTTTTGGGTTTACTTGCGGAGCAACATGAAATTCATTTACTCTGCACGGATGTTTTTCTAGTGTGTTTCCTAAACTTTTTTCAACCTCTTCTGAAATTACATGTTCTCCGAAAGCAGATGTAAAATGTTTTATTCTTCCAGTAAAAATGATCCTGTATGGATTTATACTTACAAACTTAATAGTATCTCCAATATTATACCCCCAAAGCCCTGCGTTAGTATTCAGAATTACAACATAATTTACACCAACCCTTACATCCTCTAAAGAAATTCTAGTTGGGTTTTTATTGAAAAATTCATCAGAAGGAATAAATTCATAGAATATACCATGGTTTACACACAACAACATTCCCTCATTTTTTTGAGAATCTTGATAAGCGATAAACCCTTCAGAAGCAGCATATGTCTCTATTCCAACAACTTTTTTACCAATTAATTTCTCAAAAACCTGCTTATAAGGCTGGTAATTTACTCCACCATAAATAAAAAGGTCAAAATGGGGAAAAATATCTTTTATATGTTTCCCAGTTTTTTCTTTTAATTTTTCAAAATACATCTGTACCCAAGGAGGAACACCTGAAATTAATGTCATATTTTCATTTACAGTTTCCTCAACTATCGCATCTACTTTGTTTTCCCAATCATCAATACAATTTGTTTTATAAGAAGGAAGTCTATTTTTTGTTAAATAAGGAGGTATATGATGAGCTACTATTCCAGAAAGTCTACCAGTTAATATATCTCCAGTCTTTTCAAGTTCTGGACTTCCTTGCAAAAAAATCATTTTACCCCTTACAATTGAAGTGTTTTTTGTTTTTGAAATATATGAAAGAATAGAATCTCTCGCAGCTGTTATATGATTTGGCATACTTTCCCTTGTAATTGGAATATACTTTGAACCTGAAGTTGTTCCAGAAGTTTTGCAAAAGTAAATTGGTTTTGTTGGCCACAAAACATCCTCTTCACCATTTTTTATTTTTTTGATATATTTAAACAAATCCTCATAACCCCTAATTGGAACATTTTTTTTGAAATCATCATAATTACTAATGTCAGAAAAATTATGGTCCTGCCCAAATTGTGTTTTTTTTGCTCTCCTTATTAAGTTTTTAAAAACTTTAGTTTGAGTGTTTACCGCATTATATTTCCATTTTTTGTTTTTTAAAACAATATAATTTGCGAAAGGTAGGCTTAAAAAGGATTTAACACTCATCTTTAAAATGCAATATAATATTCAGGGTTTACACTTTCTCCATTTTTCCATAACTCAAAATGCAAATGAGGACCAGAAGTAAGTTCTCCGCTATTTCCAATAATTGCAATTGAAGTTTCTCCATTTACAAAATCACCTACATTTTTAAGTAACTTAGAATTATGTTTGTAAAAAGACAAAAAACCATCTGAATGCTGAATAGCGATTACATATCCTGTTTCTTTTGTCCAATCACTCAAAACAACAACACCCTCTGAAACAGATTTAATTACAACACCCTCCTTTCCAGTGATATCTACTCCAAAATGATTTTTTAATTTATCATACCTTTCCGAAAAAACACCAATCAAAGGAGGAGTAAAATATAGTGTCAAATCAGAGGTGGTTGAAATATAATCGCCATTTGTTTCTTCTTCCACCATCACTCTAAACAAAGAATCTTTTTCAGAATTATTTAAATCAGAAACTTCTTCAACTTCAGAAGAACCACTATCTTTTATTTCATCAACAGGGACCCCACCATTCAAAATCACTCTTAAATTGTTTACATATAAATCCCTGCCTTTTATTTCAGAAACTAAAGAATCAACCTTATAACTCATTGTAATTAACTCTTTTTGTGTTTTTAAAGTTGTTTTTCCTGGAACATATTCCTTAAGTGGAGTGTAAGAAAATAATAAAAATGTTGAAAAAATAAGTAAAAAACTAACCACCAACATAACAGAAAGAACTAATAATGGAGTTATTTTAACCACAAATCTCTCTTCAAAAGTTCCATCATTTAATATTACTAAACGATATTTATTCTTTAATTTTTTTAAAAAACGATATTTATTATTATCTGACATAAATCCTTGCAAATATCATAAAAATATACTCATATTTGCTGTATTATTTAAAACGAAATAAAATAAACTTAATAAAATAGAGTTTGTTTACCGAAAGTGAGTAAAAAAGAAATATATAAAAAGACAATCCCACTACTTATATTAGTATTGACTATTTCGTCTTGCTCTACCAAGAAAAAAACATATGTACATAGAAAATACCATGATATTACAGCAAAATATAATGGTTATTTTAATGGAAATGAAAGTTTAAAATATGGAATAAAAAAACTTGAAAACACTCAAGTAGATGATTTTTCAAAAATACTTTCCATATATAAACATGATGAGATTTCCCTTTCCAAATCACACTTACCATATATGGAAAAGTCTATAAAAAAAGGATCTGTGGTAATACAAAATCACTCGATAAACATAAAAAATAAAGAATATTGTAAATGGATAGATGATAGTTATTTTTTGGTAGCAAAAGCATATTACTTTAAGGGAGAGTTTATTGAATCTAAAAAAACGTTTGATTTTATAAAAAACAAATACAAAAAAACAGAAATTGCTTTTGAGTCTACTCTTTGGGTAGCGAAATGTTATATCGCATTGAATGATTTTCATTCTGCAGAAACAATTTTAGATGACCTTCAATCTAAAAAGAGGTTTCCAGAAAAACTAAGAAAAGAGTTACACCTAACTTTATCGGACCTTTATCTACATCAGGAAATGTATATAGACGCTATTGATGAACTAAAATCTACTTGTAATTTAATAAAGAGAAAAAGAAAAAAAGCAAGATACTATTATATAATAGCTCAGATTTATCAGAATAAATCAAATATAAAACAATCTAAAAAATATTTTGAACTTGTTTTGGACGCCAACCCAGAATATGAAATGGTTTTTAATGCTAAAATGAATTTAGCTAGAACCCTCAGAAACAAAAAAGATTTAAATCAGATGAGGGATAAGTTAATTAAAATGATAAATGACGAAAAAAACAAAGATTATTTAGATCAGATTTACTATACCTTAGGTGAGATGAGTGTAATTGAAAAAGATACAGTTTCTGCTATTGAAAACTTCACTCTTTCGACAAAACACAGTATTGATAATGATATTCAAAAATCAGTTTCGTTTTTACAATTAGGTAAAATACATTATAATAAATCAAAGTATATTAGTTCGAAAACTTATTATGATAGTACTATTTTCTTTATGCCAGAAAACCACAAATACTTTGAAGAAAGTAGTAAAACTCAAAAAATATTAGAAGAACTAGTTTTCCATTTAAATACAATAAACTATGAAGATAGTTTGCAATGGGCAGCTTCTTTATCGGAAACAGAAAGAAAAATTTTAATTCAAGCAGAAATAGCTAAAGTAATTAAAAAAGAACAAGAAGAATTAAGAGCTCAGCAAAATAATAGTTTTAGAGGAACAGATGGTAGAAACGGTAGAAATGAAAGTTTTGGAAACAACACATCTGGAGGTAAATGGTATTTTTACAATCCAGCAACCCTAAGTTTTGGAATGTCAGAATTTAGAAAAAAATGGGGAAAAAGAAAACTAGAAGACGACTGGAGAAGGTCGAATAAGAAATCAATAACTACTTTAGAAGAAGATTCAATTACTACAGAAAAAAACAAAGAACAAAATAATTTAAAATCAGAAAAATACTACATTGACCAACTACCCCTAACAAAAGAATCGATAGATGTTTCCAATGCAAAAATTATAAACTCTTATTATGAGGCCTCTGTAATTTATAAAGATGAGTTAGAGGAGATTAGAAAATCAGAACAAATGTTAGAAGAATTGGTAAAGAAATTCCCTAACCACCCAGAATTAACCCCCCTTTCGCTTTATTTAATCTACAACCTACAAACAAATAACAGAAGCTATAAAAAAGCAAAAACAACAAAAAACAAACTGATAAGTGGTTTCCCTGAAAGTAATTACACAAAAACACTTTTAGATTCTAATTTTATTAAATCAATATTAAATAAGCGGAATAAAAAAGAACAGGAATATAATGAGGTTTATAAGTTATATGAAAGTGATAGTTTTTTATTAGTTTCTTCAAAATCATCAGAAATAATGAAGTCCATTAAAAATGAAAACGATTCAATATATTTAGAGAAATACTTCTTACTTAAAACACTATCTGACTTTAAAATAAATAACGACACATCTATTTTTATAAAAAACCTAAAGACAGGAAAAGAAAAGTTTAAAAACTCTGAAACATCAGAAAGATGTGATGAACTATTAAATTTATTAAACAGTAAAGAAGAAATTGAAGAGAGAAACAAAACAGCTGTATTAAAAACTCCTTACAGATTTAAGAAAAATACTCCTCATTATCTTTTAATTATTTTACCAAAAGAAAATACAGATATTACATTTATCAAAACTCTAATTTCCGACTTTAATAACAGAAATTACAGTAGTAGAATTTTTGAAATTAACGCAATGATGATTGGTGTAGAGTCTCATTTACTACTTATAAAAACATTTGATAATTTTAATTCATCTGACTTATATTCGAAACAAATCTCATCTGACAAAACAATTAAAAAAGAATTAAACAAATCGACTCATAAAAGGTTACTTATATCAGAATCAAATTTTTCAGAGTTTTATAAAAACAAAGATTTTAAGGGTTATTCTAACTTCTTCAATAATAATTATTTAGAAACTAAATAAAACAGAAAAATATTTATAATTTAGCGTGTATAAAAATTAAAACTATGTTTTCTAATAATAACAACAATATGAAAAACCAAACTAACACATCGTCCGCAATCAACATGATTGGAAATGGAACAATAATTAATGGAGACATTCAGTCAAAAAGTGATATAAGAATTGATGGAATTTTGAAGGGGTCTGTTAAAACTGAGGGTAAATTGGTTGTTGGAACTTCTGGTGTTGTTGAAGGTGATGTTGTTTGTTCTGATGCGGATATTTCAGGAGAGATAAAAGCAAAAATTACTGTTTCGAAACTTCTTTCTTTAAAATCCACTTCAAAATTAAATGGAGATATTATTACAAATAAACTTTCTATTGAACCAGGAGCTTCTTTTTCTGGATCTTGTAGTATGGGAGCTGTTATTAAAGATATAAAACATGTCGAAAAACAAGACAAAAAAGAAAAAACAGCTTAATTCTTATATTAAATATTCTTCATTAACCACCCAAATGGCAGTAATCATAGTTGCAGGAACTTTTTTTGGAGCTGAGCTAGATAAAGCAAATAAATCAGACACACCAATTTACACAATTATCTTTTCCCTAATTTCAATATTTTTAGCATTGTATTATGTGTTTAAGAAAACAATAAATCAAAATGAAAAAAAGTAAAGTTGTTTTATTTATTATTTTAGTTACTACAAATTTATTATTACTTCCTAATCAAATTCAAGAGGTTTTATCAATTCAAATTTTCTTATTTTCACTTTCATTTTTAACAGATGTGATTCAGATTAAATTTGCAAAGCATAAAAATATTACACCCTCACACTTTTTGACTATTAATTTTGTAAGGATATTCTTGTGTGTTATCTTTTTGTTGCCAACTATTTTAACATATACTAAATCTGACAATACTTACATTTATAACTTCTTTATTGTTTACTTTGTTTATCTTTTTTCAGACATTGTTTTTAAACAGAAAAACAGAAACAAAATAAATATATAATTTTTAAATTATTTTCTTTTATATTCAATTATTTATTTACTTTTGCGTTCGATTTTAAGGACATAAAAAGAAAATGAAAAAGACGATTTTCAAACTAATTTTTACATCTTTGTTGACTTTAACAGCAACAACAAATATTTTTGCTGAAGACAACCCTATAAAAGAAGAGGCGTTTAATCCAACCCCTGAAATTTTGCATCATATTGCTGATTCATACGAATGGCATTTATGGGGAGATGTTTCAATTCCTCTTCCGGTTATTTTGTATACCGAAGGAAACCTAGATATTTTTATGTCATCAGAATTTCATCATGGGAAATCAAAAGTTGACAAAGGTAATGGAGATAGATCATACAAGATTGATCACCATCATATAATAGAGGAAAACAATAAAGAATTCATTAATCTTTCCATTACAAAGAATGTCGCTTCAATGCTTTTAGCAGTATTAATTTTATTTTTTATTTTGAGAAAAACAGCGATTAGCTATAAAAATAAAAAAGAAGCTCCAAAAGGGATACAGTCATTTTTAGAACCTTTGATTCTTTTTGTTAGAGACGACATTATTAAATCAAACATTGGTCCAAAATATAAAAAATATACAATGTTTTTGATGACGGTTTTTTTCTTCATACTAATAAATAATCTATTAGGACTAACCCCAGGAGCAGCAAATGTTACAGGAAATATTTCCGTAACATTTGTTTTATCAATGTTCACGTTTATTATTATTACAGTATCAGCAAATAAAGGGTATTGGAAACATATTGTTAAACCCCCAGGGACACCAATTGCATTATTGCCAATTATGATTCCAATTGAAATATTTGGAGTTTTTACAAAGCCATTCGCTTTAATGATTAGGTTATTTGCAAACATTACAGCAGGACACATTATAATATATAGTTTAATATCGTTGATTTTTGTTGCGTCAAATAATGGAGAAAACGTGGTAGCAGGATGGTCTGTAGCTCCTATATCAACCTTATTTGTTTTATTTATTTTTCTAATAGAGATATTAGTAGCTTTTTTACAAGCATATATATTTACACTATTGTCAGCTGTTTTTATAGGGCTGGCAGTAAAAGAAGAAGATCATTAATTATTAACAATTTTGTTTAACTAAAACTATTTAAAAATGGAACCAGAAGCAGTAGAAACAGGAATTAAAGGAATCGCAGCTATAGGAGCTGGATTGTCAGCTATAGGGGCTGGAATAGGAATAGGTATGATTGGAGGAAAAGCTCTTGAAGCGATGGCTAGACAGCCAGAACATTCAGGAATGATTCAAACCAACATGTTTATTGCAGCCGCTCTTGTAGAAGGAGTTGCATTATTTGGAGTTGTTGTTGCTCTTATGCAAGGATAAATCAAATTAATTCCCTGTTACGGTTGGTAACAGGGAATTAAAAACTAAAAAACTAAAAAATTATGATTTCATTTGACCCAGGACTAATTATATGGACAACAATAATATTTACATTACTATTAATTGTTTTGAAAAAATTTGCATGGAAGCCAATATTAAATTCAGTAGACGAAAGAAATAAAAGTATTGAAGAAGCTTTGAAAGCTGCTGATAAAGCTAAAGAAGAAATGGCATTATTAAATGCGGATAACGAAAGAATATTACAAGAAGCAAGAATGGAAAGAGACACACTACTCAAAGAAGCTAGAGAAATGAAAAATAACATTATTAACGAAGCAAAAGAGAAAGCTAGTACAGAAGCGGATAAAATTTTAATTTCAGCAAAAGAGCAAATATCTAATGAAAAAATGAAAGCTATTACTGAATTAAAAAATACAGTAGCTGACCTTTCTATTGATATGGCGACAATGGTTATTAAATCTGAATTAAAAAATGTTGACAAACAGAAACAATTAGTTTCAGAAGCTTTAAAAGAAGCAGAACTAAATTAAGAAAAAATGCAAGCAACAAAACTTACATCAAGATATGCAAAATCTCTACTTAGTTTAGTACTAGAAAACAATTCTTTAGAATCAACTATTTCTGATATGAAACTAATATTATCTGTTTGCAATCAAAATAGAGATTTGTCACAATTATTAAAAAGTCCCGTTGTAAAGACAGATAAAAAGCTAATCATTCTTTCAGAAATATTCTCAAAGAAAGTTACTGAAATAACAATGGTTTTTATTAGTATTATTACAAACAAAAAAAGAGAGAAATATTTAGAGGGTATTGCGGAAAGTTTTATTTCTCTTTATAAAATTCATAACAATATTGAAACTGTTACACTTACCACTGCTTCTGCAGTTGATAACTCTACAAAAGAAGAAATTATGAATTATATTAAGAAGAACGGGAAATCAGAAGTTGAATTAACAGAGTTTGTTGATGAAAATATTTTAGGAGGTGTAATAATTAGAATGGGAGACAAACAATTAGATGCAAGTGTATCTAGAAATATAAAAGAATTAAAAAAATCGTTTAATAAAAACCTTTATATAAAGGACTTTTAAAAATAAAAAACAATGGCAGAAGTAAAACCAGCTGAGGTATCAGCAATTTTAAGACAACAACTTTCAAGCTTTAAATCAGAAGCTCAATTAGAGGAAGTTGGAACAGTATTACAGGTAGGGGATGGTATTGCTCGTATTTACGGACTTACTAATGTTCAATCTGGAGAATTAATTGAATTTGAAAACGGGGTAAAAGCTATCGTACTAAATCTTGAAGAAGATAATGTTGGAGCGGTATTATTAGGACCTTCAAAAGGAACTAAAGAAGGAGATACTGTAAAAAGAACTAAGCAGATCGCTTCTATTAAGGTAGGTGAGGGAATGTTGGGAAGAGTTGTGGACACAATGGGTAATCCTATTGATGGGAAGGGACCAATTCAAGGAGAAACATTCGAAATGCCAATTGAAAGAAAAGCTCCAGGTGTAATTTACAGACAACCTGTAAACGAGCCATTACAAACAGGATTAAAAGCAGTTGATGCTATGATTCCTATAGGTAGAGGACAAAGAGAGTTAATTATTGGAGACAGACAAACTGGTAAAACAGCTGTAGCTATTGATACAATTATTAACCAAAAAGAATTTTACGATAAAGGAGAGCCAGTTTTTTGTATCTATGTTGCTGTTGGTCAGAAAAACTCTACTGTTGCAGCACTTGCTAAAACATTAGAAGACGCTGGAGCTCTTGCTTATACTGTTATTATTGCGGCTTCAGCCTCTGATCCTGCTCCAATGCAATTTTACGCACCACTTTCAGGAGCGGCAATTGGAGAATATTTTAGAGATACTGGTAGACCTGCTTTAATTGTATTTGATGACTTATCAAAACAAGCAGTTGCATACAGAGAGGTTTCTTTATTACTTAGAAGGCCTCCAGGAAGAGAGGCGTATCCAGGAGATGTATTTTACTTACACTCTAGATTGTTAGAGAGAGCTGCAAAAGTAATTAATGATGATACTATCGCTTCTCAAATGAACGATTTACCAGAATCTTTAAAAGGTAAAGTAAAAGGAGGTGGTTCTTTAACCGCATTACCAATTATTGAAACTCAAGCGGGTGATGTATCGGCTTATATTCCTACAAATGTAATTTCTATTACTGATGGACAGATTTTTTTAGAATCGAACTTATTTTTATCAGGTGTTCGTCCTGCAATTAACGTAGGTATTTCGGTCTCTCGTGTGGGTGGTTCAGCTCAAATTAAGTCTATGAAAAAGATTTCAGGAACTTTAAAATTAGACCAAGCTCAATATAGAGAATTAGAAGCATTTGCAAAGTTTGGATCTGACCTTGATGCTGCAACAACAGCTATTATCGAAAAAGGTAAAAGAAATGTAGAAATCCTTAAACAAGGACAATATTCTCCGTTAAGAGTTGAAGAACAAGCCGCTATTATTTACTGTGGTACTAACGGATTGTTATTAGATGTTCCTGTAAATAAAATTAAAGAATTCGAATCTGAGTTTATGGCATTTTTACATGCAAAACACCAAGACACATTAGATTCTTTAGCGGTTGGAAAATTAACAGATGAAATTAAATCTACTATTGAGAAAGTAGCTGCTGATCTTTCTCAGAAATACGCTAACTAATTATGGCGAACTTAAAAGAAATACGTTCTAGAATTACATCAGTAGGGTCAACTATGCAGATTACATCTGCTATGAAAATGGTATCTGCAGCTAAGTTAAAAAGAGCTCAGGATGCGGTTACTCAAATGAGACCATACGCAAATAAACTTACAGAATTATTGGTAAATTTAAGTTCGACTTTAGATAGTTCTGAAGGCGGTATTTATTCTGAAAACAGAGATTTAAAGAAGGTATTACTAGTTACTATTACCTCTAATAGAGGTCTTTGTGGAGGGTTTAACGCAAACATCATTAAGAAAGCTAAATCTTTGATGGATAGAGAGTATAAAGGAGTAGAAACCGACATTATTTCTATTGGTAAAAAATCTTCTGAGAATTTTGATAAAAATGGTTATAACGTTATTTCTTCCCATGATGATTTATATTCTGATTTAACATTTGATAATACTTCTGAAATTGCTCAAAAAATTATGGATGCTTTTACAAATACTGAATACGATAAAGTAGTATTACTTTACAATCAGTTTAAAAATGCAGCTACTCAAATTGTGATGAATGAGCAGTTTTTACCAGTTGAGTCCCCTGAAGATACAGAAGCTACTGTTGGAGATTATATTTTTGAGCCAAATCAGAAAGACATTGTAGAAAATTTAATTCCAAAATCTTTAAAAACACAACTTTTTAAAGCTGTTCTAGATTCACACGCATCTGAACATGGAGCAAGAATGACAGCTATGCATAAAGCAACAGATAATGCTGGTGAACTTAAAAAAGAACTTACATTATCTTACAACAAAGCTCGTCAAGCAGCAATTACAGGTGAAATTCTGGAAATTGTTGGAGGCGCAGAAGCGCTGAACGGTTAAGATAGACTAAAATAAAATTGTTAAAAACCCTCTACATTTTGTAGGGGGTTTTTTATTTTTCGAAAAACTGAAATACTATATTTGTAAAAACAATTAATACAATGAACTATAACAACATTCTATTAGAAATCTCGGACAATATTTCTTACATAACCATAAATAGACCTAATCAACTAAACGCTTTAAATTCCGAAACCATAAAGGAGTTAAATTCTTCAATACTTTATTCTAAAGAGAATAATGAAGTAAGATGTATCATCCTTACAGGAAGTGGGACAAAGGCATTTGTCGCGGGTGCGGATATTAAAGAATTTGCAGGTTTCTCAATAGAAGAAGGAGAGAATTTAGCAAGAAAAGGACAAGAACAATTGTTCGATTTATTAGAAAACTGTTCAAAACCAACTATTGCAGCAGTAAATGGTTTTGCTTTAGGAGGGGGATTAGAGCTAGCTATGTCTTGCCATATTCGTGTCGCTTCATTAAATGCTAAAATGGGATTACCAGAAGTTTCTTTAGGGCTTATTCCTGGTTATGGAGGAACCCAAAGGTTATCAAATTTAGTTGGAAAAGGAAAAGCAATGGAAATGATATGTACTTCAGGAATGTTGTCTGCAGAGGACGCTTTACAATGGGGATTACTAAATAGCATTTGCGATCAAGAAGATTTAATATCAAATTGTGAAAAGATAGCATCTAAGATTTGTAGGAATTCTCCAATGGCAATTTCTTCTGCAATAAAATCAGTAAATGCAGGTTTTATTGATGGTGTAGATGGTTTTGAAGTAGAAAAAATAGAGTTCGGGAAATGTTTCGGAACAGAACAATTTACAGAAGGAACAACAGCATTTTTAGAAAAAAGAAAAGCAAATTTTTAATTGAATCCACTTAAAAAATTAGCGGGACAAACTGTAATTTATGGTTTAAGTAGTGTAGTCGGAAGACTGCTTAATTACTTATTAGTACCTCTTTATACTCGTTATTTTTTACCTGAAGAATATGGAATTGTTACTGAACTTTACGCATATGTAGCGTTTTTGGTTGTAATACTTACTTATGGTATAGAAACCGCTTTTTTTAGGTACAGCCAGAAGGTCCCGAACAAAAGAACAGTTTATAGTACCTCTTTAATTTCGTTGCTTGTAACTTCTACTTTATTTGTTTTTATAATATTTTCTTCTGCTATTCCAATTGCAAATTGGCTGGAATATCCAAATCATTCTGAGTATATCCAGTTTTTTGCATTAATTATTGGTTTAGATGCTGTTTCATCTATTTCATTTGCAAAATTAAGAGAAAAAAATAACGCTAGTAGATTTGCAGTAGTTAGATTGGTTAATATTTTCATCAATATAGGTTTAAATTTATTCTTTATTATTTATTGTCCTTATGCTTTGGAAAAAGGACTTTCCTCAGTAGAATTTGTTAATTCAGTTTATTCAGAAGGATATGGAGTAGGTTATATTTTTATTGCTAATTTGATAGCGAGTGCAATTACATTTTTAATGTTACTTCCTGAGATGATAAAGTCTGTTTGGATTTTTGATAAGAAACTCTGGAAACAAATGATGATTTACGCTTTACCTTTATTAATAGCTGGTTTAGCGGGAATGACTAACGAGACAATAGATAGGATTCTTTTAAAACACCTTTTACCAGATACTGTAAATGCATCTACTGAATTAGGGTTATATGGGGCTTTTTATAAATTATCTATACTTATGATATTATTTATTCAAACTTTCCGGTTTGCAGCAGAACCTTTCTTTTTTGCACAAGAAAAAGAAAAAAATTCCCGGAAAATATATGCAGATGTAATGAAGTATTTTGTCATTATTACTTCTTTGATATTTTTAGTTGTTACCATGTTTTATGAATTTATTATTCTATTCTTAGGAGAGAATTATCATGATGAAAGAGGGTTTAAGGTAGTTTCTATTTTACTTGCAGCTAATCTATTTTTAGGAATATATTACAACTTATCTATCTGGTATAAACTTTCTGAAAAGACAAAATATGGAGCTTATTTATCTATATTCGGAGCCATAATTACTTTGTGTTTAAATTTTATTTTAATTCCTAAAATTGGTTTTTTAGGATCGGCTTGGGCAACACTTATTTGTTATTTTAGTATGACAGTTGCTTCATATTTTTTAGGAAAAAGACACTTTATTGTCCCATATCAATTACAAAGAATATTATTTTATTTAGGATTAGCACTATTTCCTGTTTTTCTTCCCTCCCTATTATATTTAATATCAGATACTATCGTGTATTTACCATTTTCTCTACCTGGATTTGATGAATTTCTGAGTAAGACAATTGAGACAATACATAGCCTTGCTTTTTCTATACTCTATATAATAATATTTATAAGCATTGTTTTTTATTTAGAGAAACCTAAAAAAGATGTAATTTCAAACCCTAAATTATTCAATTAAAAAGATGAAAGTAAAAGTAGTAAACAAATCAAAACATAACCTACCACATTATTCAACAATAGCTTCTGCTGGTATGGATTTAAGAGCAAATATTGATAAGTCAATAGAACTAAAACCATTAGAAAGAACTATTGTAAAAACAGGAATTTTTATGGAGCTTCCTGTAGGATATGAAGCCCAAGTAAGACCAAGAAGTGGACTAGCGTTTAAAAAAGGAATTACAGTATTAAATTCTCCAGGAACAATTGATGCTGATTATAGAGGAGAGGTAGGTGTAATTTTAGTAAATCTTTCATCTGAAGAATTTGTAATAGAAGATGGTGAAAGAATTGCTCAAATGGTAATTACACAACACGAACAAGCTGATTGGACTGAAGTTGATATATTAGAAGAAACTGATAGAGGAACTGGAGGTTTTGGAAGTACCGGAGTAAAATAAATGAGGAATATTTATCTCATATCATTTTTAATTTTGTTTGTTTTTACAAATATAAACGCACAGAAAAATTCGTTTTATCCTGAGGGAACAAAAAATAAAAATAAAAACTCGAAAAATAAAGAAAACGAAAAAAGTAAAGAAGAATATCAGTACAAAACTTACTTTTTCAGAGCCATAAAAGAAAAATCATTAGAGAATTATTCAGAAGCAATAAAGTACTTTGAAAAATGTATAAAATTAGATAAATCGTTACCAACACCATATTATGAAATATCACAGATTTATTATTATAATGATGAGATAAAAAAAAGTTTAGAATATTCTGAAAAAGCATACGAA
>CABXPN010000022.1 GCA_902514225.1 uncultured Bacteroidota bacterium | reverse complement strand
ATCTCCCAAAAGAACCGATATCTTGTTTTATGGTTCCATTTTGTTTATTCCCAATTCCTTTTGTAAGTATGTTCATGGTTCCTCCAACAGAAGGAATAGCAATTTTTGACGCTCCCAAACCTCTTTGTACTTGTATGTTTGAGGTTACTGCATCTAACCCAGACCAATTGGACCAATAAACCCAACCGTTTTCCATGTCATTTACCGGAATACCATCAATCATAACCGCTACATTTCTTTGGTTAAATCCTCTAATTGTTATTCTAGCATCCCCATCCCCACCTCCACTCTGAGTCGCATAAACACCAGGAGTGGAATTCAGAATCATTGGAATATCTTGTGAAGCTAATTCTTCATTAACCTTTTTTAATGAAACTGTAGTAAAAGCAACAGGAGTTTCTCTATCTTTTGCTACATCTCCAACAATATGAACTTCCGAAAGCTGTATCGGTTTTAATTTGAATTTTACTATAACAGAATTTCCTTCAGCTTTTATGGATTTACTTTGTTGTTGATATCCTACATATGAAACAGTTATTTTTCTCTCACCACTAGGTACTGAAAATATAAAGTTCCCATCATAATCTGCAGCAATTCCCATTCCTTTCCCATATACAATAGATGCTCCAATTAAAGATTCCCCAGTATTAGCATCTATTACACTACCACTAATTTTAGTGTTTTGAGCATAGGCAATAGTAGCAAAAAAACTGATAATTAGAAGTAGATATTGTTTCATGAAGTAAATTTTGTTCTAAAAAAATGCTGATGGTTCTTCATCAGCATTCTCAAGAGTTTGTATATAGATTACTCAATAATAACTTTATTTCTTACAGATTTACCATCTTCAAAATAAATGTTAATCAAATAAGTGCCTTTTAATAACATTTCTGTTGAAATTATTGATGTTCTTTCTGATATGATTTTTTCTCCTAGCATGTTATATATTTCAATATATGAAATAGCAGATTTTGAATTTATTACAACATTCTGTCCTTTAATGGCAGGATTAGGATACATTACATATGTAACATCTTTATTAATAATTAAAGTTGTAATACAATCGCAAGTATGAGATCCCATTTCAGAGTAAGTTGCATCAGGTAAAGAGTCGTATTCTGCAGTAGGATTAAATAAAATTGGATTTTGTGTTACTCCTATTCTTACTGATGGTTTTCTAATTAACGTTTGTCTTTTTGTCCACCAAGTCCCTCCATTTGCATCAGTATATCCAGCAGTTACATCATCTGTCCAAGCAGAACCAGGATCTTCTCCTACTTTCCCGAAAATATCAATAATATTTCCATTCTTTTCAAGTGTCATTGCGTCATCTCCATTAAAATAAAATGTTGAATTCGCATCATAATCTCCATTACAATGGAGATCAAGTGTTGAATAGAATGAAGGGTCTACAGGAAGAGACCAATATGTAGATACCCAGACAGAGTCAATCTGTCCGTTACCAATAACAATTACATCTCCTGAAGCAATTGTACCTCCTAATTGCCATGATTCAGGTCCAGAGCTAGCTCCATTGCTGTATCTATTTATAATATATCCAGCAAGATCGATAGATGAATTTGTAGGGTTATATATCTCAATAGCATTATTGTTTCCTGGACCTTCAACATATTCGGAAATGAACAACTCGGAACAATCTTGAGAGTTGACAGATACAGCAAAAAACACACTTAAACTTAGTAAAACTTTTTTCATAATATTTTGTTTTAAATTTCGAGTGCCAATTTACAATTTTCTTTAGATTAACGAACTTCTTCTTTTTATTTTTTATTAACTTTGTGGAATGCATGATGAAAGAATATTAGATTTTGAAACATATAAAGAAGAGTATCAAAAAAGTGTAGAAAATCCAGAACAATTTTGGGAGGAAAAAGCAAATAATTTTCTTTGGAAAAATAAATGGAACAACATATTAAATTGGGATTTTGGAAAAGCAGAAGTAAAGTGGTTTGAAGGTGGAAAATTAAATATCACTGAAAACTGTTTAGATAGACATTTGGAGAAAAGAGGAAATCAAACTGCAATAAAATGGATTGCAAATAATCCTAATGAAGAAAGTAGAAGTTTATCGTATAAAGAATTACACTTAGAAGTTTGCAAATTCTCTAATGTGTTAAAAAATAATGGAGCAAAGAAAGGAGATAGAATTTGTTTGTATATGCCAATGGTACCAGAGCTTGCTATTGCCGTTTTGGCTTGTGCTAGGATAGGAGCAATTCATTCAGTTGTTTTTGCAGGATTTTCTTCAAAATCATTATCTGATAGAATAAATGATGCAAATTGTAATATCCTGATTACCTCTGATGGAGGATACAGAGGAGATAAAATAACCCCATTAAAAGAAATTTCTGACAAGGCAATGAAAAACACTCCTTCCATTGAGAAATGTATTGTTTTGAAAAGAACAAATTCAGATATTGAAATGAAAGAGGGAAGAGATGTGTGGTGGGGAGATGAAATGGAAAAAGTAGATGGAGATTGTCCTATAGAAATAATGAATTCAGAAGATTCTCTTTTTATATTGTACACATCTGGTTCAACAGGAAAACCAAAAGGAATCGTACACAGTACTGCTGGATATATGATTTATACCGAATATTCTTTTAAAAATGTTTTTCAGTATTCTGAAGGAGATATATATTGGTGTACTGCTGATATTGGATGGATTACAGGACATTCTTACATTGTATATGGTCCTCTTTTATCTGGAGCTACGACTATGATGTTTGAAGGAGTTCCAACTTTTCCGGATGCAGGAAGATTTTGGCAAATAGTGGAAGAAAATAAAGTAAATATTTTTTATACAGCACCAACAGCAATTCGTTCTTTAGAATCAAAAGGATCTCAATTTATATCTCCTTATAATTTATCTTCATTAAAAGTTTTAGGAACAGTTGGTGAGCCAATAAATGAGGATGCATGGCATTGGTATGACACAGAAATTGGAAAAGGAAACTGTCCAATTGTAGATACTTGGTGGCAGACTGAGACCGGAGGAATCATGATCTCTAATTTAGCAGGAGTTACTCCATCAAAACCATCTTTTGCAACTCTACCATTACCAGGAATTCAACCATCTTTGATGGATGAAAAAGGTAATGAAATTAGTGGAAATTCTGTAAAAGGAAGGTTATGTGTAAAATTTCCTTGGCCTTCAATAGCTCGTACAATTTACGGAAATCATGATAGGTTTAGAGAAACTTATTTTTCTACTTTTAAAGATAAATATTTTACAGGGGACGGATGTTTGAGAGATGAAAATGGAATGTACAGAATAACAGGTAGAGTAGATGATGTATTAATAGTTTCCGGTCATAATTTAGGAACTGCCGAAATAGAAAGTGCAATGGATGAACATGAAAATGTTTGTGAAACGGCAATTGTCGGATTTCCTCATCCGATAAAAGGAAACGGAGTGTATGCTTTTGTTATTTGTCATGAGGAATGGGATGATGAAGATAAATTAAGGTCAGAAATAAATGATTTGGTCTCAAAAATTATTGGTCCGATTGCGAAAGCAGATAAAATTCAGTTCGTTTCCTCTTTACCAAAGACTCGTTCCGGAAAAATTATGAGAAGAATTCTTAGAAAGATTGCTTCAGGAGATTCTGAAGATTTAGGAGATACATCAACTTTATTAGACCCTTCTGTAGTAGATGAAATTAAATCATCATCACAATAACTGATTAATAAATCAGTTTATCTATTTTTGCCACATGTCTGATAGTTTAATAATTATACCAACTTATAACGAGAAAGAGAATATTGAAAAGATAATCCGTAAAGTATTTTCTTTGGATAAGTCCTTTCATATTTTAGTAATTGAAGATGGATCTCCTGATGGAACTGCTGATATTGTAAAAGGATTGCAGAAAGAATTCAATGATAATTTATATATACAGGAGAGATCTGGAAAACTAGGTTTGGGAACAGCTTATATTCATGGGTTTAAATGGGCACTAGAAAGAGAGTATCAGTTTATTTTTGAGATGGATGCTGACTTTTCTCATAATCCTGATGATTTAATTAGGTTGTATACTGCTTGTAAAAATGAGAGTGGAGATGTTGCTATTGGTTCAAGATATGTAAATGGTGTAAATATTGTTAACTGGCCTATGTCCAGATTATTGATGTCTTTTTTTGCATCTAAGTATGTAAAAATGATAACAGGAATGCCAGTTCATGACGCAACAGCAGGATTCAAATGTTATAAAAGAGAAGTTTTAGAAACAATTAAGTTTAACAAAATTCAATTTGTTGGTTATGCTTTTCAGATAGAAATGAAGTTTAAATCTTGGAAATATGGATTTAATATTATAGAAGTTCCGGTAATATTTACTGACAGAACTGAAGGAGACTCAAAAATGAGCGGAGGTATTTTTAGAGAAGCTGTTTTTGGAGTGTTACAAATGAAAATAAAAAGTTGGTTCAGAAAATTTGATAGATAATGATTACACTTATTAAGAATGCAAATATTGTAAATGAAGGAAAGATATTTGTTTCGGATGTACTTATTGAAAACAAAAAGATAAAACAAATTTCTGACAATATTGATGTAGTAGCAGATATTGAAATTGACGCTACAAACAAACATCTACTCCCTGGAGTTATTGACGACCAAGTTCATTTTCGTGAGCCAGGCTTAACTCATAAAGCAGATATTTATACAGAAAGTAAAGCAGCAATTGCAGGTGGAATCACTTCATTTATGGAAATGCCAAATACTAACCCTCAAACACTAACTCAGGATTTATTAGAAGAAAAATTTAAGATTGGAGCAGAGAATTCTTTAGCAAATTTCACTTTTTTTATGGGGGTTTCTAATAATAACTTAGAGGAAGTGTTAAAAACTGACCCTAAAACTGTAGGAGCTATTAAAATTTTCATGGGATCTTCAACAGGAGATATGCTGGTAGATGATAGGAATGTATTAGAAGAAATTTTTGAGAAATCCTTAATGCTTATTGCGGTTCATTGTGAAGATGAAGATGCTATTCAGGATAATATTAAAAATGCAAAGGAAAAATATGGAGATGAGGTTCCTATCTCAGAACATCCAAATATTAGAAGTGCAGAGGCTTGCTACAAATCCAGTTCAATGGCGGTAGAACTTGCCAAAAAGCACAATACCAGATTGCATGTTTTTCATCTTTCAACTGAAAAAGAGATTAAACTTTTTGATAATACCTTACCCTTAGCAGAAAAACGAATTACAGCTGAGGTTTGTATACATCATCTTTGGTTTGATGAAAGTAGATATAATGAGAAAGGAACTCTTATTAAATGGAATCCAGCTGTAAAAAAGAAATCAGATAAAGATGCTCTATTTCAAGCACTTTTAGACGATAAGCTAGATGTAATAGCTACCGATCATGCTCCTCATACTTTAGAGGAGAAATCTAATACTTATTTTAATGCCCCTTCCGGAGGTCCGCTTGTGCAGCATGCTCTTCCAGCTATGTTAGAGTTTTATAAAAATGGAAAAATTACTTTGGAAAAAGTTGTGGAAAAAATGTGTCATAACCCTGCTATTTGTTTTCAGATTGAAGATAGAGGTTTTGTAAAAGAAGGACACTTTGCGGATTTGGTTTTAGTAGATTTGGATAAATCTTGGGAAGTAACAAAGGAAAATATTTTATATAAATGTGGTTGGTCTCCTTTTGAAGGAGAGATATTTAGCTCAGAAGTTACACATACTTTTGTAAATGGACATCTTGTGTATGAATATGGATGTTTTGATGAAAGTAAAAGAGGTAAGAGATTAGAATTTAACAGATAAAAAAAAAGACATCCAAATAGGACGTCTTCTTTTTAAGTTTTTTTGAGTAAATATTACTCAGCAGACTCTTCATCAGCTGCCTCATCATGTGTATGACCGTCTTCATCACCTTCATGAGAATGCTCAGTACCATCTTCATGTGAATGAGTTGCTGATTCATCAGCTGCCTCATCATGTGTATGACCGTCTTCATCACCTTCATGAGAATGCTCAGTACCATCTTCATGTGAATGAGTTGCTGCTTCTTCAACTGCACAACAAGAATGATCCTCTAAACAAGCCTCACCAGTATTCGCACAAACATCAGTAGTTTCTCCACCAGTACAAGCAGTAAAAGCAAACATCACTCCAACTACTAATAAATACATTAATTTTTTCATTTTATAAAATTTTATAGATTAATAATACTGCAAATATATCTAATTAAAATATATTTGTAGCATGAAATGGAATTTTATTATCATCCTTTTTTTCTTGTTTTCTTGCTCTTCTGGAAACACTAAAGAAAATTCGAACACTTTAATAGATAAAAACACTTTTATTAAAGTATTACAAGAGGCACATATGTCAGAGTCAGAGTTTCATTTAATAAAGTATAACCGAAAAGAAACTGCTGAAAAATTACTTTTGTCGGATTACGAAACTATTTTTTCTGAAAATAATATTACAAAAGAAGATTTTGATAATACATTAAAATATTACTCAAATCATCCAGATGAATTGGAATTAATTTATGAAGAAGTTTTAGAGGGGTTACTTTTAATTCAATTAGAATCTGATTAAACTCTACTGAGAAACCATACACAATATTTTTTTATACTTTCTTTAATTGGAGTAAATTTATAAGCAATTGAATCTTCAATTTTTGATGTTGAATAGTAACTGTCCCTCATTGCAAAATCTGCTGTTTCTTTGGTTATTAGTGCTGATTTTCCTGTAATTAAAGATTTTAACCATTCTACTCTCCACGCAATTTCCTTAAGAAAAGGTGTAACTAAGATAGTTGGTTTTTTTACATTAAAACCATCAGATATCCAATCAAAAAGTTGTTTGTATTTCAGATTTTCTCCATTTATAATAAACCTCTCATTTATAATATCCGAATTTAACAATTTAACAGCACAATTTGCTACATCAATAACATCTACATATCCTGTTGAACCTGGAGTGTAGAATTTTAATTTTTTGTATATTTTTTCAAATATTTGAGAACTTCCTTTTGTCCAATCTCCAGGACCTAAAATTACAGATGGATTTAAAATTACAACATCTAATCCTTCTTGGGAAGATCTCCAAACTTCTTGTTCCGCATGGTATTTTGAAATGGCATAATCACTTTCTTTATCACTCAGTTGAAACATGCAATCTTCATTTACAATATCAGTAGTTGAAGTTCTTCCAAGTGTTGCAATTGAGCTAATGTAAGCGACCTTTTTTATTGATGAAGAAAGTGCGACATTCATCACATTTTCCGTTCCTTCCACATTCACTTTCTGTAAAAATTCAGAATCTTCTTTTTTGAAAGAAACTATAGCGGCTGCATGTATTAATTTATCGCAAGTTTTCATACCCTCTTCCAAAGATGGGATATCGTTTATGTCTCCATTCACCCAATTGATTGCATCAAATAATTCTGATGAATTGTAATGAGTAAATACTTCTTTACAAATTTGCAAGGAACTTTCTTCTCTTTTAAGTGATTTAAAAGGAATATTATCCTGTGAAAGTTTAAGTAAAATATGAGACCCTACTAATCCTGTCCCTCCTGTTATGAAAATCATAAAGCAAAGATACATTTAGTTGTTAATTATTAGTTATTAGTCCACAAGTTTTATTAGTTAGGTTTAAATTTTTTTCTATTTTTGACAAAAATTATAACGAATGAACTTTATAGCAGAATTAAAATGGAGAGGGATGATACACGATATCATGCCAGGAACTAAGGAGCAATTTGAGAAGGAGATGACTTCTGCATATATTGGTTTTGATCCTACTGCTGATTCCCTACATATCGGAAGTTTAGTGCAGATTATGATTCTAGTTCATTTACAAAAATGTGGACACAAACCTTTTGCCTTAGTTGGAGGTGCAACAGGAATGGTAGGAGATCCTTCAGGGAAAAGTAAAGAACGTAATTTATTAGATGAAAAAACTCTAAACCATAATTTAAATTCGGTACAGAAACAATTGGAACAATTTTTAGATTTTGACTGTGGAGAGAACTCCGCAGAGGTAGTAAATAATTACGATTGGTTTAAGGATTTTAACTTCTTAGATTTTATCCGTGAAGTAGGGAAGCATATGTCGGTAAACTATATGATGGCAAAAGATTCTGTAAAAAGCAGATTGGAAACCGGAATGAGCTTTACTGAATTTTCGTATCAATTAGTACAAGGATATGATTTTTACTGGCTTTGGAAAAATAAGAATTGTAAAGTACAATTAGGAGGATCGGACCAATGGGGAAATATTGTAACCGGAACAGAATTAGTAAGAAGAAAGGGAGAGGGGAAAGCATTTGCTGTAACTACTCCTCTCATTAAAAAAGCAGATGGTGGTAAATTTGGAAAAACAGAAAGCGGGAATGTTTGGTTAGATAAAGCAAAAACATCTCCTTACAAATTCTACCAATTTTGGTTAAATTCTACTGATGAGGACGCTAAGAATTATATAAAGATTTTTACACTTCTTTCTGAAGATGAAATTTCAAAACTAACTAAAAAACATGATGAAACTCCACATTTAAGGATTTTACAAGAAGCAATTGCTGAGGAAGTAACTACAAGAGTGCATAGCAAGGAAGATTTGGAAATGGCTATAAAAGCATCATCTATTTTATTCGGAAAATCAACTGCTGAAGATTTAAAAAGTCTGGATGAAGACACTTTCCTTTCTGTTTTTGAGGGAGTTCCTCAATTTGAAGTGAATAAATCAGATTTAAGTGCAGGAATTTTAGACTTACTTGCTGAAAAAACACAAGTGTTTGCATCTAAAGGGGAGGCAAGGAGAATGATACAATCCAATGCGGTAAGTATTAATAAAGAAAAGATCACAGAAGATTTTCAGCTTACAGAGAATAACTTACTAAATGGGAAAGACATATTAGTACAAAAAGGTAAAAAGAATTACTTTTTAATTATTGTAAGAATATAAGTTATTTAAAAGTTAAAATTAATAAAGAATTGTGATAATCCAGTTAGTCTTATTTCTTCTTCATAAATATCATCTACAACTCCATCATATTTATAATGACTAAAAATCAATTTAGGTTCATACGATAATGAGAATTCTTTAGAGAAATACACTTCAAACCCAAAAAAAGGAATAAAACTGTAAATCAAAATTGAATTATCTTGATCATTATAGTTATAATATGCACAATTAATATCTGTGCCATAATAATAACTCCATTTTTCAGAATATTGGTGAGGAATTTCAATTCCTATTTTTAAGTCTCCTTCAACCCCCTTATTAGATGCCGTTGATGTCTCAATATTGAATCCAGTTCTGAAGTTACATTTTTTATTTAAAGGGAATTTTATGTTTAATGGAGTTATTCTTGCGTCCTCTGTTTTAAAAAAAGACAACAAATAAGTCCCATCAACAGAAATTTTCCTTTTAAATTTATTTGTGTCTTGTGCAGTGAGAATTAAACAAGATAGTGAGAAAATAATTGAGATTATAACCCTCATACTAATTCCAATTACCTAAAAATGGAAATAATATCTGCTCAATATTAGTAAGGAAAGGATCATAGTAAGTTTCTATATCCTCAGAACTTCCATCATTATAAACTATATAAACTTTATCATTATCATTTGAGGTTAATTGCATAATTAGATCCCCAATTTTACTATTTGAATAAAATACATCAACAGTAGTCATTGCATTTATTTGTGTGTTTGATGGATCATCATACCCTAATAAAGAACCATTCATAGAGCCTTCTATTTTCATGTTTTGATGTGTAAAGATTGTATTTATCTCTACTATATCTGTTTCTTCTAAATTCTCATAATCATCATGTGTAATTGTTACATCTGCATGTAAAGTAGTTAAACATCCACTATTGTCTGAAATAGAAATGTTCGCCTCAAATTCTTTTGATGTAATTCTATTTCCAGTTATAGAGATAGTAAAAGGGTTAAACGTTAATGTTGTATTTATGTTTATTGGGATTGGAGTTACATTATTCCCAACATCATAAGTATATGTGCCATTAATATCAAATACTTTAATGCCATCTACATATAAGTCAGCAACCACGCTTTTTGGAGCAAAGATATTCTCACCATCATAAAAAACAGAAACATCAGTATAAGAGTGAAATGTAAAAACTGCATCATTGCTTTGATCCCATTCAGTTGCAGGAAAATTAATGATTATTTTATTTGAATTATTAGATTTTGTCCAATCTTGGTTTATTTGGCTCCATGTATACGTTCCTGTATTTCCAATAAAATCAAATTTATTATTATTATCAATTGCATCTAAATTTAATAGACCATCTATATTGTCTACCATATCATCTATCCAGTCTTCACTGTAAATGTCCCCCCCATTTAAATCAAGAAAGTTTTTCAATGCAGTTGCTCCATATCCATTTTGAAGTGCAGTAATACACCCTTCCATAGAAGAAAAAGTATTGGAAATATTTTGTTTGTCCTGCGTTACTGTGGTGGAATTTGAGTTATTATTTATTATCTGGTCATCTTCTTTTTTGCAGCCACCGAAAAGTAGTAATAATAAAAATAAATTAACTATTTTTTTCATAAGGTTGTTATATTTTTCTATTACAAAATTAAATAAAAATAGTTAATTATACAAAAAATGAGAACATAATATAAAACCTGACCTTCTGAAATTAATTTATAGAGATTTTCAATTATCGGGAAAAGATTTATTGAACGGAAAATAGATACTTGCACAAAAAGGAAAGAAAAACTACTTTTTGATTATTGTTTCTTAATCTTTTTCAAAGATTTTTCCAACTCTTTATATTTTTGGCTACCAAACATAATGTTTGTATTATTATTCAAAAATACTTTTACCCCTTTATTTCCACTTACATTATAAGCCTTTCCTTTAAATCCGTAACGAATTCCCCATCCACCATATTCTTTTAGAGGAGAGTATTCCATAGCTTTTATTTTTTCAATATCTTCTAACTTAATAGTGTGAGATTTAAAATGAAAAGGGAAAAACTGATAATGTAAACCCTCACTACTTACTTTTATTCTTAGTTGAAAAAGAAAAAACAGTAGAGGAAGCAATAATCCTATTAATACATAATAATAATTTATTGGGTTATCATCAAACGGACCAAAAGCCATAATAGGAAAGGACAATAATATAACCCATAACCACCATTGTGTAAATTTCTGATTTTCTTCAAATAGGTATTTCATTATTTTATAAGTTTTATTGCTTCCATAATATTAGTAGTTGGCAACTGACAAACTTTGTTCTCGCAAACATAAATCATAGTTGTTCCTTCTACATATTTTCCTTGTAAAAGTTCCAAATCACTTTCTCCAAAACTACCAATAAATAATGTATTCGGATTGTATCTTGTATTCACCTCCATAGTTTTATCATGAGCATCTTCCCCAACAATTGCTATTTCATAATAGGGAGAAACTTGTTTTAACATAAATGTAGCGTAATTTGCATATCCGGAAGCATAACTATCCATATCAGGTTTTACATTATTAAGCATTTTAATACTCATTTCTTTGTAATTATCTTTGCCTAGAATAGTTCCTAAATCGAAAAGTGAATTTGCCATTACCGAATTTGATGCCGGAATAACATTGTCGTTTATTTCCATTTTTCGGGCTACTAATTTAGGGTCCAAATCAGAAGTAAAAAAGAACATACCACTATTGTTGTCGTAAAAATGAGCAATTGCATATTCAGTTAATTTTTCTGAATGCGTCAACCATTTTGTATCGTAAGTAGCTTCATACAAACGGATAAATGCTGAAATTGTAAGAGAATAATCTTCTAAATAGGCATTAATAGTTGATCTTCCATTTTTATAAGAATGAAGTAATTTTCCATCTTCACTCATTTGTGTACTTACAATAAAGTTAGCGTTTTGTAAAGCGATATCTAAATGATGATTTTCTCCAAAAGTCATGTAAGAGTCCACATATCCTTTTAACATTAGGGAGTTCCAAGAGGTAAGGGATTTGTCATCTAATCCTGGACGGATTCTGGAGTCCCTTTCTTTCATTAATATTGTTTTCCAATTTTCTATCTTACTTTCTAAATCAGAAACAGAGATTTTATGTTTTTTTGCAATTCGTTCTTTACTTTCTTTTCTAAGAAGTATATAATTTCCATGTTCCCAAAGCCCTTTTCCATTAATATTGTAATAGTCTTTAAAAATGGAAAAATCTTCTATAATTAAGGGTTTTAATTCCTGCTCATTCCAAACATAAAACTTTCCTTCTTCCCCTTCACTGTCGGCATCAAGTGCAGAATAGAATGCTCCGTTTTCTGCCATTAATTCTCTTTCTATAAATTCTAATGTTTCAAAGACCACTTCTTTATAAAGAGGCTTTTGGTGTTTTAAATAGGCCTCAGAATACAAGCTAACTAATTGTCCGTTATCATAGAGCATTTTTTCAAAGTGAGGGGCTTTCCAATATTTGTCTACTGAATATCGAGCAAATCCACCACCAATTTGGTCATAGATTCCTCCAAAAGCCATCTTGTCTAAAGTGAGCTCTACATGTTCTGATACCTCAGGATTATTAGATAAGTGTCCGTATTTTAGTAAGAAATTATAAGCGTTTGGCATTGGAAATTTAGGAGATCCATTTGTTCCTCCTTCTGTATTGTCAAATTTCTCTGACCAAGGAGAAACCATATTGTCTAAATCTTCCCATTTGAAGTCTATTTCATCTGTATTTTCAACAATATTCTCTGTCTGATGTATTCCCTTTGTTAGTCTTCCGGCAAATTCAATTACTCTATTTTTATCTGTTTTATAGATATTTGCCATTTGCAGGATTTGTTTTTTCCAATCGTCTTTTCTAAAATATGTGCCTCCCCAAAATGGTTGCCCGTTCGGAAGAGCAATGCAATTTAGTGGCCAACCACCTCTATTATTCATCAATTGTACTGCAGTCATATAAATCTGATCTACATCAGGTCGTTCTTCTCTATCTACTTTTATACAAATAAAATTTTCATTCATGATTTTTGCCACCTCTTCATCCTCAAAACTTTCATGTTCCATTACATGACACCAATGGCAAGCAGAATAACCAATGCTGATAAGTAACAACTTATCTTCTTTTTGTGCTTTTGCTAAAGTCTTCTCATTCCATGGGTGCCAATCAACAGGGTTATGTGCGTGTTGCAAAAGATAAGGACTTGTTTCATTTACAAGGGAGTTGGTATATTTATTTTTTTCTGTCATTTCATTTTTTTCATCTTGGCTATTACAAGAAATTGTAAAAAAAAGTAAGGATATTATAAAAATAAAATATCGCATTTTATGACTTATACTGATTTAGAGTAATTTTCAAAAAAGTGAGGAATAGTTTCAATTCCTTTTAAGTAGTTGAAAATACCATAATGCTCGTTTGGAGAATGAATAGCATCTGAATCCAGACCAAAACCAAGTAATATTGATTTTACTCCTAATTCTTTTTCAAAAAGCGCAACAATCGGAATAGACCCTCCACTTTTAACAGGAACTGGTTTTTTGCCATAAGTAGTTTCCATTGCCTTACTTGCAGATAAATAAGCTGGAATATCAGTTGGAGAAACATATGGTTCTCCTCCATGATGCGGCATCACTTTCACTTTTACAGATTTTGGAGCAATAGTTTCAAAATAGTTAGTGAATTTCTCTGTTATTTCTTTATCTGTTTGATTAGGGACTAATCGCATAGAGATCTTTGCATATGCTTTTGATGCAATTACCGTTTTTGCTCCTTCTCCAGTATATCCTCCCCATATTCCATTGACATCTAATGTAGGTCTTATTCCTGTTCTTTCCATAGTTGTAAATCCATCTTCTCCATGGATGTCAGATAAATCCAATGCTTCTTTATATTCATCTAAAGAAAAAGGAGCTCTTGCAATATCGGATCTTTCATCTACTGATAATTCTATAACATTATCGTAAAAGTCAGGAATAGTAATGTGATTGTTCTCATCTTTCATTTTTGCAATCATCTCACACAAAATGTTGATAGGGTTTGCAACTGCACCTCCATATAGTCCGGAGTGTAAATCACGATTTGGTCCTGTAACTTCTACCTCAAGATAACTCAATCCTTTTAGTCCTGTAGTGATAGAAGGCGTGTCATTGGAAATAATCCCAGTATCTGAAATCAGGATAGTATCCGATTTTAATCTCTCTTTATTTGATTTAACAAAGATTCCTAGATTTTCTGAACCAACTTCTTCTTCTCCTTCAATCATGAACTTTATATTACATGGTAAAGTGTCCGTTTTTATCATTAATTCAAAAGCTTTTACATGAGAGTAAAACTGCCCTTTGTCATCACAAGCTCCTCTGGCAAAAATTGCTCCATCAGGATGTCTTTCTGTTGTTTTTATAACTGGATCAAAAGGTCCGCTTGTCCATAATTCTAAAGGATCTGCTGGTTGAACATCATAGTGTCCATAGATTAAAACTGTTGGCAAATTGGAGTCAATAATTTTTTCTCCATAAACAATTGGATGTCCTTCAGTTTTACAAACCTCTACATTTTCTGCTCCTGCTTCTGTTAATGATTTTGCAACTGCATTTGCGCAATTTGCCACCTCTTCAGTGTATTCTGGATCTGCAGAAATGGAAGGTATTTTTAATAGTTCAATTAGTTCATCTATGAATCTGTCTTTGTTTTCGCTTATGTAGTTTTTAATGTGTTCCATTTTCTTATTTTATTAATATATCTCCCGTCATTTCTTCTGGGACTTCTATTTCCATTATTTTTAAAATTGTAGGAGCAATATCCCCTAACTTTCCATTTTCTATTTTATCAAATCCTGTGTTGATTGCAAAACAAGGAACAGGATTAGTGCTGTGTGCTGTATTTGGTGAGCCATCAGGGTTTATTGCAAAATCAGCATTTCCATGATCGGCAATTATGATGAATGCATAGTCGTTATTAATCCCTGATTCTACAACTTTTTTAGTGCAATCATCAACAGTTTCTACTGCTTTTTTAATTGCATTATAATCTCCAGTATGCCCGACCATATCAGGATTTGCAAAATTAAGACAGACAAAATCCGTTTCCCCTTTTTCTAATTCTGAAACAATAGTTGAAGTAACTTCTAATGCACTCATTTCGGGTTGCAAATCGTAAGTTGCTACTTTAGGAGAGCTAACCATCAATCTTCTTTCGCCTTTAAATTCTTTTTCTCTACCTCCTGAAAAGAAGAAAGTAACATGAGGGTATTTCTCAGTTTCTGCAATACGAATTTGAGTTTTGTTATTTCTTTCTAAAACTTCACCCAAAGTATTTTTGATGTTATCTTTATTGTAAATAACATTCACATTTTTGAAAGTTGCATCATAATTTGTCATAGTTGTGTAATGCAATTTAAGTTTCTTCATCTCAAATTCTGCATTGTCAGATTGAGTTAAAACTTCTGTAATTTCTCTACATCTATCTGTTCTAAAGTTGAAACAAATTACCGCATCATTCTCTTTAATTTTTGCAATAGGATTTCCGTTTTCATCAACTTTTACTAGAGGTTTTATAAACTCATCCGTTATGCCATTATCATAAGAGTTTTGTATGCTTTCTGAAATATTCTGTGATTTTTCTCCCTC
>CABXPN010000021.1 GCA_902514225.1 uncultured Bacteroidota bacterium | reverse complement strand
ACCTCTTTCATTCCAACAGTTTGAAGAGATAAGTTCTCCATTATCATATTTTTCTTCTAATACAATTTGACCATTATCATGCCATTTTTTATGTATTCCATCAGGATTACCTTCATACCAGGATCCTTCAAATGTTTTAAAATTACCTTCATCATCTAAAATTAACATTTCACCATGAAGTAGTCCATTTTTATAATGACTAACTCCTTCAACATTTCCATTACTAAAGTAATGTATTACACGCCCAGTAATTTTTGTCATATCTTTCTTTAGTGTTGACATCCCATCCCTAGCAATATTTACAGAGTCTTCATCGTATATATTAAAACCTACAAAATACTTAAATTGTATTGGATGATCTTCTGGAAAAAAAGAAGAGCGAAAAGCCCAGCTGCCATCAATATAGTAATACTGATTTGATATATCATAATTTGAGCCCATATCCATTGCTTGAAATATATGTTCAGGATAATTAGTCTTTTTTGCAATTGAGTGTCGATAAGATCCTGAAATAATTTTAATCTCTACTTGAATTCTTGAATTATTATTTGAAGTAAAGAGAAACTTCATTGCGTAGTCAATTTCTCCGAATTTGTTAGTATGTTCATAGATCCAATTATTTTTATTTTTATAAATAATTCCTCTACACTCATCATTTACTGAATTAGTCCATTCCGCATTAGCATACAAATTAAAAAAAATAGATGTGTCAGAGATTTGATAAATTGTTAAAGAGGAAAAACAATATTCAGTTGATACCGGATTTGAACAATCATCTAATCTAAATCTGTACTCTCCATTATATATTTGATCTTGCCCCAATCCAATAAAAGGCACAAATAGTAATAGTAGTAATAGTTTTTTCATTTTATTATTTTCCTATATATTTATCATCTTTCCATATTCCATCTTCAATTGATCCATCATTATAAATCATTTTACCTCTGCCTTGCTTTTTATCATTAATCCAATCACCTTCATATATATTTCCATTTTTATAAATGTATCTTCCAAATCCATGTTTCATTCCATTTTTCCATTTACCAATATACATTTCAGTATATGTCTCATCATATATATCATCATCTGTATATCTAAAGCTGTTTATAGTCATAAGTCCAAAACCATTTAACAAACTATCTTCATATTGTCCAGAATGTTTAATTATGGTTTCTTGTAGTAGTGTTGTATAAGTTGATCCAAAACCGTCCCATAGAGTATCACCGTCTTCAACATCAAATAGATCACCATACATATACGATTGTGATCTATCATAAGTTATTGCGTCTCCGTGTAATTTTCCATCTTTCCAATTACCAATAATATAATAGTCACCTGCGTCTCCTTCAAAACCTCCTAAATGACAAAAAATTTCACCTTTACCATTAAATTTACCATCCTTAAAATAACCAATGTATGTTGACTCTACTGCATCAACCATCCCGCCAACCCAATAAATCAACTTACCACTTCCATTGATGCAATTACCAGAAACACATTTGTTTTCCTCACCCCATCTATTTTGCAACTGCCCCACACCAATCAAAGGCACAAATAATAATAGTAATAATAATTTTTTCATAAAACAAAATTACAAAAAATTATAGGAAATATAAAAGAGAAAAAAGTCGGGGTAGCAGGATTCGAACCCTATACTGAAAACTATAAACCAAATTTTATTCCATAATTATTTTCTTTTCAACTGTTCCATCACTATACAAAAAGAAAAGAGGTTGATTATAAATCATTCTTGATTCTCTACCTAACACATCACAAACCTTTAAAAGAGTTCTTTTATTAGAAATTTGAGAGTCTGATAATCCTGAAATAGTAGAATACTCATAAAATTCATATTCTGCTCTTTCAGGAGATAGCATCATAGCATCATCATTTTGTGTTCGTATATAAAACTTTACATTGGTATTTCCTACAAATGGAAGTTGAATGGAATAAATTCCGTCATTTGGAGTTATATCTCCGTTTGTTCCATCATCATTCATTGCAAAAGATTGAAATTTTGAATTGTACTGACTTGAAGTAATCATCAATTCAACAGATGAAGCATTAAATACAGATGCCTCTACTAAATTGTTATTTACATTAACATTAGAAATTAATGGAGGGACCTGTGAAATCTCAGGATGAGATAATAAATATTGTTTTCTTGCGTCAATAGTAGACATAATTCCTCCAAATCCCCATCCAGTCCAAATAGCAGACTCTACATTACTATAATATTCAGACATAGAAAATCCTTTCCATTGATCGCTATCAGCAGCATTATGAGCTAAAGATTGTAATTGATTTATTTTACTTCTAATTACAGCAGTATCCAAAGATTCGTTTATTATCGTCCGCATATGAGCAGTATATTGTTTCCTATAAAAAGGATCATTCAATAATTTCTCAGCAAGAGGTCTGTCTCCTGGAGATCCATAATGATAAGGATCATATTCATAGATATTAGATTGATTAAAGTAATCAAATCCCATAATAGCTCCGGAGAAAGTGTTGTCTAAATCCCATGGAATCATTTGAAACAAGCCGTCTTTTGTTTGATACAAATAATAATTATGAATATAATAAGTATTATAGCAGTCTAAATTTAAAAGAACCTGATTTACGGCAAACGCCCAAAGGGTTCTGTCTACATTTAAAACACTATCTATCTGACTAAAATTATAATTAAGAGTTGTAATAAACTCAACGAGTTCTCCCCATCCATTATCTGATTTCATATCATAGCTATTGTAATACAATGAACTATCTTCTCCTAGATATATTAAACTAGGGGGATATGCGGAAGGAGCATTTGCAGTGTCACAAAATCGATCAATATTATCACATTTAAAAAGTGGTCCTGATTTCTCGTCAAAATGTTTCTTTATGAATTGTTTATTAATTGATTCTGAGTTAATATAAAGACCAAGATAATTACCCTGAACATGCAGCTTTACTAAATTCGCTTCACCAGATGGCAGATAATTTCTATAAATATTACTTGCTGTAATATCTTTGACAAAAGTAGGATCCATCCATGCGTTAGCTAACTTCATTTTTTTATATCCCAATACTTTTTGACTATCTATAAAATAATTGAAATCAATATTATAAGGCACTTTAGGATTAAAATTGTCATTAGGTAAACAAAATGTAGAATTTCCTTTATATCTTACTCCAACACTATCATAAATAGTTCCATTTAATGTTAACTTGGCAGGAATTCTTTCGTCTGGATTATAATACCATGCATTAACTAAATAACTATGATAGTTTGGATTATAAAAATCTAAATGAATATTTCTCAAAGAATCTTCATCAAAAAATCCCCCTGGAGCATCATATAATTGTTGAGGGTTGTACAGAACTTGTCCAAAGGAAAAAAAAGGAAATATAAAAAATATAACTATCACTCTCTTCATCTGACAAACTTACTAAATAATTTTCTAAAAAATTCCGAAATAAGGACCGTAAGGCCCTCACAGTAATAAAACCACTCAAATTGAGTGGGTTTTATTATTTTAGCTTTATGAAAACAATTATTAGAAAAGGAGTTAAAGAAGACCTACCATCAGCACTAGAACTAATCAAAGAATTAGCTAATTATGAAAAGTCTCTAGATGAAGTAACCATTACATTAGAAGATTTAGAAAATGACGGATTTGGAGACCGCCCATGGTTTTGGTTTTTAGTTGCTGAAGAAAACAATAGGATTATTGGACTATCCTTTTATTGGATACGCTATTCTACATGGAAAGGGAAATTCTTATTCCTTGAAGACTTTGTAATTAAAAAAGAATGTAGAAGAGTCGGTATTGGGTCTAAATTATTTGAAGAAACAATCAAAATATGTAAGGAACAAGATCTGAATGGAATGATATGGCAAGTATTAGATTGGAATAGTCCTGCAATAGATTTCTATAAAAAGTATGATGCTGAAATTAGCACCGATTGGATGAATGGAAAACTTACAAAAAAACAAATTGAGAAGATTAATGCACTTGTTTAAAAAAGTTCGAAATAAAGACGGAAATTTCCACCAGAAATAAATCCACTCATTTGAAAAGTTTATAATTTCAAATACTTAATATCGTTTAACAAGAAAAGTGTTGGAGGCTTCTGATCTCCATGTTTTATTTTCTTTTTTGAAAAATAATCTCTTATTATTTTCTTATAACAATCATCAATAACAATCTGCACTTTTAATTTATCTAATTGTTCTAAAGAAATCGCTTGAGAATAATATGGATTCTTTTTAAGAATATCTGTTGCTAATTTCTGAATCTTATCTTTTTGTACACTATTGTCTCTTGTAGATATTACTAATGTGTAATAATATCGGTTTTTTAGATTCTTTGAAGGATAAAAGAAGGCTCCGCTTATTTTTAATTTTGATCGAATAGAATTTATTATTTCATTGCATATAATTTCAGTTATTTTTTCGCCAACTATATCAGATGTTCTATTCTTTCTTCCCTGAAAAATAACAGTAGGTGTGGATTCTATATTTCCAGTCACTATAATAATATCATTTGTCCTGTATCTCATAAAACCATTTCCTGTAGAAATAATCACCTCATACTCGTTCCTTTTAATAAGTTCATGAGATAAAAATATTTCTCCTGTTTTTTGACATTCAAATTCATAAAAATGAGAACAAATTGATATAACAGGATCTTTGTCTTTCTTAAATGGTATCGAAACTATACCTTCAGTGCTTAATAATCCTTTAGGCTGTATGAGAACATCCCCAAGTATATGCTCTAATTCTTCTTTGTATTGAGAACTACTTGCATGCATCCAACAACTAATTAGTTTTAATGATGGGAAAATGACTGACCATGGAGATGATACATCTATATTTAATGATTTAGAAACTATGATATTCCAATTTTTTCGTAGAATTTGATTCATCTGTAATATAAATGATGGACTCCATACCGAAATAAAACTTAAATTCTTTGCTGTTATCATACTTCTTAATGTGTTGATATAGAAATCTTCCGCGTCAGAGCAAATTTTATCATTATTAATTGTTTTTAAAATGATCTGACTAAAAAGAAACCTACCAAAGAAATTAAGATATTCAGAATCATCATCAATTCCTACTTTTATACCTCCCTCTGTATGCCAATTAGATTTCAATGGAGGAGAAATAGACCAATAACTTTTTCCCATAAAGACTTTTGGATATTGATTATATATCTCCCAAACCCATGGGGCTATTGCCGAATTAAATTCTTTTTTAAATAACTTATTATATGGTATAATCTTAGACTCAGTTCCACTGCCAGAAGTCTCTTCAAAGAAAAGTGTTTGATATGTGCTTAGTATATCTTTTTTCCCTTTAGCAATCTTCTTAATATAACCTTCTATATCTTCATAAGAAATAATAGGTAACCTTCTTTGAAATTCAGAAATTGAATTTATAGATGCAAAGGAATATTTTTTTCCATAAAAAGTGTTTTTATTTTCTTGAAGATATTTTTTTAATATCCTATTTTGAATTTTAGAAGGATCTTTAAGATATTTCTTAAAATACTTATAATCATTTGATAAACTTTGCAACCATATTAAATTTGCAATACTACCTTTCATCTATATTAAATTCAAAATTCTGACTTGATTCAATAACCTTAGAAATTATTCTTCTTGGATATCTTTTAAAATTATTAAGTGATAATTCAGCCATACATACCATTTCATCACCATCAACAAACCCTGGATTTTTTCTCAGAAAAAAATCTACATATTCATTGTTCTTTCTGAACGATTTCTCCGCATGTTCTTTTTTTACTTGCCCTAGTCTATCTTTAAATCTAACAATGCCTTCATTTGATTTCCAATCATCACCAAAAAAATGAGTTGAACATTCGTCAATAATTAAAGAATAATCTTTATGTTCTATTATAGATGGAGAAGGGTAAAATTTATTGAAGAAAAAAGGAAGGTATAAATAGGTTTTATATCCCTTTGACATAAGATACCACATCCATTTTTTATCTGGATATTTTGACAAAAGCATTCCTACAGTTCTACACCATCCTTTCCCCAGCTCTTGAGATCCAATATAACTAGAAGAGACTACAGTGTCTCCTGAAAACAAAATATTATAATCTTTATGATGATATTCTTTCGGATTTATTCCAAAAGTAGTGAACCCTTGAATCTCACTGTTTTCATCAAATAAAAGACCAGCAAATGTTTTATGCTTAAGATCATTGCAAAAATTATCAAATGTTACATAATCATAATTCTCATGCATAAGATTAAACATTCTGCTAAATTGTTCAGAAGATATTTCTTTTGTTTTGATTAATTGATAGGTTAGCTTTTTATTCATAATTATAATCTTGATATCTCTAAATACGGAGTTCTGGTTAATGGGACTGTTCTTTTATAATCAACCAAATATAAAATTGAATCATATGTTAATGATCGGAAGTTCTTGAGTCCTAAACACAGATTATCATCTTCAGAGAGCCCAATAATGAAATAATTATATCCATAATTGCTGTTATCAAGAGATATCTTATCTATTAACAAACTAAAGATGTCAGGGTTGTTTTCCTTAATTGCTATTAGATTTATATAGAAAGATCTAATTTTTCCAATATCAGGAATTAAGGGAGAATTAAACAAAGGATTCAATATGTAGTTATTAAAAGGTTTCAATAATTTATATTTATTAGATAATGCCTTAACTACAGTTTGTTTAAATCTTGTTTGGTCCCAAACTCCAACAACTCCTAATATTTCTGTTTCATTATGAGCAATGTATAAATTATTAATATCAAAATCTCTTAATTGAGATTTATTAAAGATTTCTTCTGTATATACAGGAAAGAAATCTTTCTTTGATCCTTCTTTATTAAGAAAATTAATAATTTCTTTCAGACTAAATTTGGAAATTCCTTTTTCTATCTTAATATTTGTTTTAGATTTATATCTAACTCTAGAAGTTGGTTTAATTATAAATGTCTTCATCTTTCCTATTGGTAAATAATTTGGAAGGCCAGCTCTTGAACTAGTTAACATATCTCTAGCAAATATATTATCCTCTATAATAGTAGTTAAATTAATCATATTACTATCATCTATTAACGACTTTAGATATTTAAATCCTTGATGCATTAACCTTCCTCTTCTATACTCCTCTAACAATCTTAAGGAGCTCAAATATCTAACTTTCTTGGGACATCCATTAATAAAAACATTCTTAATAGATTTGATCATAAATCCAATAATCTTTTCATTCTCCAAATCCCTAATTATTAGAACCTCTTGACTCTCTCCTAAGATTGCAATAGAATTAAAGAAGGATGGCTCTGACTCAAAGGATAAGGAGATTTCTCCTTTCATATATGTTTTGGATACTATTTCTCTTAACTCATCATCATCTGATAAAGAAGCAATATCATTCAAGAATCTTACCATAATTATCAATTATATTACCAATAGGCCAGCTTTGTCTTTGTTTAATTCCTTTCTGAGATATGATGTTTGCACTCATAAATGCAAATGTTTGAAATGGATTGAGAAACGGATCTTTACAATTAGCCATAAATTCTGTTCTTTTAATGATATTTGAGAAACTATAGAATTGCATTCTAGCATCATAACAACTTTTAGATAACTCTTCTGGAGTAAAGTTCTTTGGAGAGAAAGAAACATCTCCAAAATTATACCCATCTTTCAACCACCATTTTTTATCAATTAACCTTCCTTCTTTTAAAAATCTAGAATACAATGCGGTTCCTGGATATGGCACTAAATGATTAAATGCAGCAAGGCACATTTTTTCATTTATAGCAAAATCTAAACTCTTTTTAATATCATCTACAGAATCTTCATCATAACCAAACACAAATGTGCCATATACTGCTATCCCATGATCTCTCAATATTTTTAAAGATTCTGAATAACCTCTTTTAACAATCGCCCAGCTTTTACCCATTTGTTTAAGAGTTGATTCATTTAATGATTCAAAACCAATAAGTAGATTGGAACATCCACTCTTCTGCAATTTCTTTAATAATTTACGATCATTAGCCATATTAATGGTACCATGGCTAAACCATTTCTTTTTCAGTGGAGCAATTGCATCACACAATTCTTGTGTTCTTGAGAATTTTGAAACAAAATTATCATCAGCAAAATATAACATCTTCTGAGGAATATTACCAATATCTTCTACAATCTTGTCGATTTGTTTAGCTCTATATTTTGCTTTATGTGCTGATGTAATTGCGCAAAATTCACAAGTAAAAGGGCATCCTCTGCCGCTTTCTACAAGACCTAATGGTAGATATCCCTTATTAAGATATAAGTCTCTTCTAGGAGTAACATGTTCAAGAATCGGATTAAAATATGAGTTAGAGTCATATTTTTTTGATAAAGAATGATTTCTAAAATCATCTAATATTTTATTCCATATACCTCCTTCCGCTCCCCCAACTAACATAGCGTCACAATTTTTACTAACCTCATCTGGAACTAAATTTGCATGTATACCACCCATTACAATGGGAATTCCCTGACTTCTAATCTTCTTTGCAATATTATAAGCTCTTTTAGCTGTATATGTTTCTACTGTTATCGCAACCAAATCTGTTTCATAAGATTCTGGTAGTCTATCTACTCTTTCATCAAAAAATTCAATCTCAATATCATCTGGAGTCAATCCAGCTAAAGTTGATAAAGCAAGAGGTTCCATGGTCCAAGATTTAATATATGGTTTATTATTAATTTTCCCAACACTAGGCTGAATAAGAGTTATTTTCATGATACTTTAATTTAAATCTTTATTCCATTCATCTTCTAAAGAAATCATCTTGTCATTTGTAAATCTTCTCAATCTTTTTCCATAATAACGATATCCTAGATTGGTAATTAAAGACAATGGAATATTAGTACCAGCCCTAGATATTCTAGAAAGAATATTTTTAGTACTATATGTTTTTTCCCATGCTAAAATATTGCCTTCAAACAACTCATCTGGAGTCATATTCTTTGGTTGGAATACAGCATGTTGGACATCATAAAGAGACCAATTATCTGTTAATATTCTTTTTTCCTTTTTTAATTTGCTATACACTCCTGTACCGGGGAAGGGAGTATAGATAGCGTACCTTGGTAATTCAATAGCATTTTCTTGCACAAAATCTACTGTTCTTTGAAAAATATCTTTATCATGAGAATCCATACCAAAAATAAATGTTCCATTAATAGATATTCCTCTATCATGCAATTGCTTGCATACTTCCTTATATTTTTCTACCTTACTAAACCCTTTATTGACTTCATTTAGAGCTTCTTGATCAATTGTTTCAAATCCAATTAAAAGTCCTTTACATCCACTTGCAGCAGCTAGATCCATTAATTCCTCATCATCAATAATCTTTACAGTAGCTAATCCTCCCCACATTTTCTTAAGAGGAATCATTTCTTTAAATAGCTGTTTAATATATTTCTTATCTTCCATAGGGCTTGGATCAATAAATGTCACAAATTTTCCCTTCATTTCAGAAATCTCTTTTATAACATCATCAATTGGTCTTCTTAAATAATTCTTTTGTGTACTAATTACAGCACAAAAATCACATTTATATGGACATCCAAATGTTGCCTGTATACTGCTTTTTGAAATATAAGAAAAGTTAGGAAGCAGATCTCTTCTAGGTTTAGGTAGTTTTTCAAAATTCATATCATTAGATTGTGAATATTCTCGTTTCATCTTTCCTTTTGAAAAATCTCTTAATAATTCAGGCCAAGATTCAAATGCCATGCCTGTTACAATTGCATCCGCATGATTCATTGCTTCATCAGGCATTAATGATGCTTGTACCCCTCCAATAACAACCGGCACTCCTTTTTTTCGATAATGATCAGCTATTGCATACGCTCTGTTTGATGTTCCAGTAATCGCGCTAATAGCAACTAAATCAGGGCTATCATTATAATTAATTTTTTTAGCTATCTCATCATTTAATGAAATATTTGCATTAAGTTCCTTTGGTATCAAACCAGCTAATGTAGAAAGAGTCAATGGAGCGTATCTAAGTATTCTAGGGAAGATACCTCCTTCTTTTCTATACATAACACTACCAGGTGAAATTAATTTAATATTCATTGATTTACAATTTTATCTATTTCTATGCAAAATAAAGTAATTATTTTAATAATACTATGCCTTGCATAGTATACTTAAAACAAAAACTTATTTTTGTAAAAAATCTAACCCTTCAATTTGTGACTGAAAACATTAAAATTCCATCAATTCTAAAATTAAGCACACTAATAAATATTTTCCGAGCAAAAATTACTCAGATCTATCACTTAAAAAAATTTTTAATTTTATTTAAGAAAAATAATAAAAAAAATCTGAGATTTCCATTATTATTTCAAATACAAACAGTTAATAGATGTAATACAAGTTGTCAAATGTGCCCTTATGAATCTACCACAGCTAATGAAAAATACAATCTAATGGACGATAAATTATTTCAAAAAATAATTGATGAAATTAGTTATTACAAAGAATCAGAACTAATCGTTTTAAGCCTTCAAAATGAACCTTTAGCAGATAAAACTATTATTAATAAAGCAAAATATATCAAATCTATAACCCCAACGATAAAATTAGAATTAGTGTCTAATGGATATTTATTAACTCCCTCTATTGCAGATGATATTTATGATGTATTTGATATTGTAACACTCAGTATTCATGCTATTAGTTCATCAACCTATAAAAAAGTACTTGGAGGATTAGATTTCAAAACAACATTTGAAAATCTTAAATATATAAATAAATCAAGAAAGAAAAAACATAAAACAGTATTAAGATTTGTAAAACAAAAAAACAATTCTCATGAATATAAACAATTTAAAAAGTATTGGAGAAGGAATGGGTTTGCGGTACTTGGATTTGATCTTAATAGCCGTTTAAAAGCTATTAAAAACTTTGAAAATATGAGACACAGAACAAGTTTACTCCAAAAATTAAAATTACAAATACTAGAAAAAATTAGCCCACTTATTATGCCTTCTTGTCCAATTCCTGGAATATCTATGTATATTCGTTCAAATGGTGATGTCATCCATTGCTTTAATGATTGGGGGAATAATAATGTCGCAGGAAATCTTAAAAACAGTAATATCTTAGAAATATATAATTCAAAAGAAATGATAGATTTTAGAACAAGAGTAAAAGAAAAGTCCTGTAACAAAGATGATATCTGTACTAATTGTGATTTATATAATGATGGAATCTATTTAACAATCTGATCTAATTTATTCTTCATAAAGCAAACTTACTCAATAATTTTCTAAAAAAGTTCGAAACTGGGACCGAGAGGTTCACTTTAAAAAACCACGACTTTGAGTGGTTTTCTTATTCAAATAATATTTTCCTTTCTACAGTTCCGTCTTTATAAATAAATATCAACAAAGTGTTCTTACGAAAAGGAACTTCCCTACCCAATACATCTATAATTGTCTCTAATTCAGAAAAATCTATTTGCTCGTAAATAGAAGTAGCAGCAAAGTCCACAAACATAAAGGAGGTATCAGAAACACAACCAATAGCGTCCGTTACAATAAAGTAGTAAGTACCATTTAATAGAGGTGTAAATTGTAAAACTCCACCACTGTTAACAGAAGAACTTATAAGTCCTGTTGGCCCATAAATATCATATAAAAATGGAGAAATACCATTTACTGCATAGGCATCAATATCTGTACCGTTTAACAAAAGTTGAGATTGCAAATCAGAAACAACTACAGATGTATTCAGCACACTATCACAACCAAAAATATTACTTAATGTATCTGAATAATTACCATCAGAAAAATAAGAATTACTGCCGACAACAACACTATCTCCTTTACAAATATCTACATTAGTATTTAGGTTTTGTGTAGGTAATATGGTAAGTAAAGTATTTACAATACTATCGCATCCTAAAGAATTCTGAAAAATATCTGTATAACTTCCTGGTTGAGAATATGAATTACCATTTATCTGATAAGAACTACCATCACAAATAGATTGCTGATTATTTGTATTGGAAGACTGCATAACAATTATTTCAGAAATTAAAATGCTATCACAAGTAGAAACAGATTGAAGAGTATCATAAATAATTATAGGGTTTGAATAATAAGACCCACCAATATTTATACTATCTCCATCACAAATTGCAAAAGTTTGATTATTTATTATTTGATTATTTACTAATAAATTTGTATTAATAATACTATCACACAATCCCGTTTGCAAAGTATCAGAATACCAGCCACTTTGAGTATAAACACTAGAACCAACCACATAAGAACTTCCACTGCAAATATTTACCGTATTATTTATTACAGATGAATTCCCTACAGTAAAATTTGTATAAATTGTACTATCACATCCGTTCTGAGTAGTCAGGATATCGGTGTAATTTCCTGTTTGTGTATACGTATTGTTACCAACTGTAATGCTTCCACCATTACAAAGGTCAATATTCTGTGTTGCAGAATAAACTGGATATATTATTGCATCTACTGGAATTATTGCAGAAGCACATGGATCTTTCTCTATTTCCCAATCATAAAAGAAATAATAATATCCAGCAGAAGCATTAGTTCCTGTAATTGAAACAATATTTGAAATATTATATGGAAATACAGATCCAGCATCATTTCTAAATAAATCTGTATTATTACCATTTACACCCAATTGCATGTTGTTTTGTACTGGTAGATCAAAATCTAAATATACTCTGTATCCGCTAGTTGCAGAATATGGAATGTACAAGGTTGTATCTTTTAGTATAGCATTACTACTATTCCTTAGTTCAATTGTTCTGTTACCTGCAGAATACGCATAAACCAAAACAGAAACTAAAGTTGAAGGAAAGTAATTATCAAAAACTAAATGTCTATTTCCTTGAAATGCTCCACCACCACCAAAACTATTATCTACTGGACCTCCAAAAACAGAAGAAAAATTTAACTCATTAAGCACATAATAAGTTGTGCTATTTGTAAGAATCGGAGTATTAAAGATATTTCCACTTCCTACTAAATTAGTTGCATTTGCATCTGAATACCATTTTATATTATTTGACATTGAATTTGCAGTCAAAGTTACACTAGAGCTCCCACAAGCAGAATCGGAATTAGCTGTTAAATTTTGACTCATAATATTGATGTAATTTGTCTCTATATGTGAATCAGAACCAAACTGATTTGTAGTAGTTAATGAGATTGTAAATACCCCACCACTAGAATATATATGTGTTGGATTTTGTAAATTAGAAGTATTTCCATCACCAAAATCCCACACCCAAGATGTTGGTCCATTAGAAGATAAATCGGTAAAGTTGATGGTTCCATCACAACTTAAAGTATCAGAAGCTTCAAAATTACAAATCGGTGGAGCAGAAGGATAAGTACAGGACCAATTCAATTCAAAACCTCTACCATTTACTGCCTGATCTGCATGTAAGAAAATAGTAATTGCACCTCCTGTTGAAGTAACTGTTCCTGGACTACCAGTTAAAACATTACAGAATTGTCCTAAAGAAGGAGAACTAGTAGAGTTACCGTCAAATATTTCTATATAATCCCAATTACAATTTGTTGATGAAGAAGGAGCTTCAATATCAAAATCGGTAAAATTAAGTGTAATCTGGTTACTCCCTGCAGGTTCAATAGTTATCCAACTATCGTTATTATCGTAATAATTAGAATTAGGACCACCCACATCATATAAAATACCATTACAATTTGTTTGAGTTATTCCAGCTCCACTAGCTGGTAAAGTAATAATACATGGGTTGTTTGCATCTATATTAATTAAGGACTGAGCAATAATACTATCTGTACCTAAAGGACCCGTAGCAATTAAACTAACAGTAAAAATACCATAATTTGAATATGTATGTGAAGGACTTGTTGATGTACTTGTATTACCATCTCCAAAATCCCAATAATAGGAATTAGAATAATAAGACGTATTCGTAAAATCTACAGTTGCAGGTATATTACAAAACATTGAATCGGATGCAAAAAAGTTTGCTGATGGTGGAGATGTAATTAATAAATCAATACTCCAAAGACCTCTTCCGTAAGTTGAAGCTAATAATTTATTTGATTGATATTGAATCTCTAATTCACTTACTATAACATTGGGAAGACTATTGTTGTTGAATCCAGACCAATCTGACACTGTAGAATCTGTTGTAAATACTCCTAAATCCGTACCAATATAAAGAGTTTCCAAATTACTAGTTTCATCTAACACAATAGTATTTATAGGTATATTTGGAAGTGTACCAGAAATATTTTGCCAACTACTTCCTCCATTTGTAGATTTATACACCTTCTCTCCTGCAGTATAACCTGAAAAGGTAACCCAAACTTTATCTGGATCAGCAGGATGTATTGCAATGTACTTAATTGTTTTATAAGGTAATCCGTTACTTATATTATTCCAACTAGTTCCTCCATCTGTAGTTGTATATAAATTTGGCCCGTCAGAGAAATACAAAACTGCAGGATTTGATTTTGAAACAGCAATCTCATCAATCTTACCTCCATTAGTTTCATTATTTGTTATTGTATTCCAAGAATTACCTCCATCAGTTGATTTTTCTAATTCATCATATCCTACATATATAATATTCGGATCATTTCTATCTAAAATATAAGGAGTTTCCCATGCTCCATTACCAGTAGAAATCGTTGAGAAACTGTTTCCTCCATTGGTAGATTTTCGAATACTACCATAATACAACTCTCCATACATAACATTAGAATTCGTATAGTCTATTATACATTCCATTCCATCTCCACCAATTACAGCATCCCATGTATTTCCATCTTTTAGGAAAGTACCATTATCTTGCGCTCCAGTAATTACCATATCTTGAACAGTTTGAGAAACACCTAAACTATAAAATTGAGTAATTTGTAATCCATCAGATATATCAGTCCAATTATTTCCATTATCTGTTGAAACATACAATCCACCATCATTAGCTGAATAAATATAATTATTTAAAGGGTTATATTTCAACATATGTTCATCCGCATGCATATAATCAGCACCACCACTTCCTGTCCAATGTGTATTTAAACTCCAATTTTGGCCATCATCTGTAGATCTCCAACAATTTACTCCTCCAACAAATAAGGTTTTTTCATCATTAGGATCACATGCAAATGCTAAATCATACCAAGCTTGACCATCTGAGTCAGAACCTGTAGTTGACCATCCTAATAAATTTGGACTATTAGATTGTTGAGTCCAATTCTGTCCTTCATCAATAGATTTATATACACCATAAAAACCATTATTATTACCTCCAAAAAGTGCATATACAACAGATGGATTATCTGGAGTAACCGAAACACAAGCTCTTACAACTGAATTTGTTGATGGTAATCCATTTCCAGATTGAGACCAATTAATTCCATTATCAGTAGATTTATAAATAGAAGTATTTCCTTTTGATGCTCCATAAATAATATTTGAATTTGTAGTATGAAATTCAATGTCTGTTAAATTTGCAGAAGAGAAAGTATTTACAAAAGTATTCCCTCCATCTGAAGATCGATAAACTCCATTACTAGTAGCAACAATTAAAACATCTGTATTATTTGGATCAATCAGAATCCTATTTCCTCTATAGTAGTTTGTAACATTAAATGAAAGAGATGTTGTATTAAAAGTTAACCCACCATCTAAAGATTTCATTAACCCATATGAATAAGTATCACCAGCATCTCTATCTCCAGTAATAATAAAGATTTCATTAGGATTTGTTGGATTTATTGCAATATCGGACACACCTAAATTTGTTAAAAAATCAGTTGTTGTTATCCATGTTTGTCCACCATTCACCGACTTCCAAAAACCACCAGCTGGAGCTCCTACATAAATAATATTAGGATCAGTGGGATGAAAAGCAATAGTATTCACCCTTCCAATTCCTCTTTTTGTACCATTAGCCTGTAAAGGAACATTATCCGGACCAACTTGAGTCCATACATTTGGAGGTAACATTCTGAACTGATTATTGGAAGTTTGTAGGTTCTGATACTCATTTAAAAGAATTTCTGGATGCATTACTCCATCTGGAAAAAC
>CABXPN010000020.1 GCA_902514225.1 uncultured Bacteroidota bacterium | reverse complement strand
TAGATAATTTTCCATTTTGGGTAAACATGCACCGAATTCCGGATATTGAAACTGCTTTAATGAAGGATTGGGAAAGTAAACTCCAGAAAATGACTTCTCAAGCATTAAAATCAGATGTAACAAACATAACTGGAATTCCTTCCTGGATGTTGGTTTTATTCAAAAGCATGTTAGATAAATCTGGAGCAAAAAACATATCAGAAATTTGGCCAAATCTGGAGTTATACATGCATGGAGGTGTTAATTTTGAACCTTTTAAAAAACAGTTTGAAACTTTAATTCCAACTAATAAGATGAATTATTTGGAAGCTTACAATGCTTCAGAAGGATTTTTCGGGATACAAGATCAGAAAGATAGTAAGGATTTATTATTAATGTTAGATTATGGAATATTCTATGAATTTATTCCACTTTCAGAATATAATAATGGAAAGAGAGAAACTATAACTTTGGATAGAATAAAAATAGGTGTTGTTTATGTACTAATTATTTCTACAAATGCTGGTTTATGGAGGTATGTAATAGGAGACACCATTCGTTTTACATCTGATAATCCGTTCAGGATAAAAATTGTTGGAAGAACTAAGAGCTTTTTAAACTCAGTAGGAGAGGAATTGATGGTGGAAAATACAGATGAGGCATTGAAAAATTGTTTCGAATCAGATAATTGTTCTATTAAGGATTATATTGTAACATCCGTGCATGATGAAAATGGAAAAGTTTTCCATCATTGGATTATTGAGTTTGTAAAAGAACCAAAAAACAAAGACAATTTCATGTCCTGTCTAGATAAAAATCTCAGATTAATTAATTCTGATTACGATTCTAAAAGAAGTAAAAACTTACTTTTACAAACTCCACAACTTACAATTGCTAATAAAGATTTGTTTTATAAGTGGTTAGAAAATAATAATAGGCTAGGAGGTCAGTTTAAGATTCCTAGACTTGATAGTACTTCAAAAATATTTAATGATATTATTAAGATGAACATAACTTATTAACATTCGGTCTATCTGATAATAAGAAATCCTTAAAAACAGTTTTCTTTTTTTATTTTTATCAAAAATTTTAAAAAATGCATGTAGCTATAGCGGGAAATATTGGTTCTGGAAAAACAACTTTAACAACAAAATTAGCAAAACATTATAAGTGGGAACCTCATTTTGAGGATGTAGAAAACAACCCTTATCTCAATGATTTCTATAAAGAAATGCAGAGGTGGAGTTTTAATCTGCAGGTATATTTTTTAAATAGTCGTTTCCGTCAGATTATTGATATAAAAAAACAAGACAAAAAATTTATTCAAGACAGAACAATTTATGAAGATGCTTTTATTTTTGCACCTAATCTTCACGCAATGGGTTTAATGTCAACCAGAGATTTTGAGAATTATAAGGAGCTTTTTAATTTGATGGATTCATTGGTGAAAGGTCCGGATTTACTTATTTATTTAAGAGCTTCTGTTCCAACTCTTGTAGAACAAATTCAGAAAAGAGGAAGAGATTATGAAAATAGTATTCGTTTGGATTATCTAACTCAACTTAATGATAGATATGAAGCTTGGGTTGAGGAATACGATAATGGAAAACTACTTATTATTGATGTAGATAATATCAATTTCTCTGAGAATGAAGAAGATTTAGGATCTATAATTGAGAAGATTGATGCAGAAATTAATGGGTTATTCTAATATTTAACTATAACAATCCAAAAAACCCGATCATTGATCGGGTTTTTTAGAAATCTAGATTATTTCTTCCCTTTTAACTCTAATATTACCGATTCCCCTTTTAGTGATTGCACTTCAGGTAATTTAAAAATTAACTTTCCATGAAACCATGATCCTACTTCATTATTTCCTTCACCATTATAGTATAGAATTCCGCTATAAGGAGTATTATTAATCTCAATAGTTCCTTTTTGCATTAGTCTATATTCTGGTGATTCTCCCTCTATCTTAGAGTACTCTTCTGAAGAGTTGAAAACTAATTTCTCTCCTCCAATAAAGTTAGTTAGATCTTCACATAACTTAGTCTCAGCAATACAGTTTACATCATCAGCTGATAGGATAATTGTATTAATAGACATAGCGTGATTTGAAGGGTCTTGCGTAGTTTCAAAACTCTCAGCCTTTCCAGATATGGTGGTTTTTTGTTTTAAAATTTCTATAATTCCTCTGTTTTCTACTAATGTATTTTCTTGTTGTTCGTTTCCGGTAGTTTCTTTAGTTTCATTACTACATGAAATGATAGTAATAGAGAGTAAAAGAGCTCCTAAGATGTTTAATAATTTTTTCATAATATATAATTTTAATAATTTAGTTTAATTTTATAGTTGATTCATCTTCTTGAGAATCGTTTTCATTAGTTATTTCAGTGTTTACTTTATTATCTACATCATTAGTGTTTTCGTGTCCGTCTCCTAAGATTGGAGCAATTACTAAACCGATTAAACAAGTAAGTTTAATTAAGATGTTCATAGACGGACCAGAAGTGTCTTTAAAAGGATCACCAACAGTATCTCCTGTAATTGCTGCTTCATGTGCAGGAGATCCTTTGTGAGTCATTTCTCCATTAATCATTACTCCAGCTTCAAATGATTTTTTAGCATTATCCCAAGCACCACCAGCATTGTTTTGGAAGATTGCCCATAAAACACCACTAACTGTTACTCCCGCCATATATCCACCTAACATCTCAGCAATCATTAATTTGTCCATTCCAAACAACATAGGTAGGAAAGTAATTACTAAAGGAAATCCAATAGTTAAAACACCTGGAAGCATCATTTCTTTTAAAGATGCATTTGTAGAAATTTCAACACATTTGTCGTATTCTGGTTTCCCGGTACCTTCCATAATTCCAGCAATTTCTTTAAATTGTCTTCTTACTTCATATACCATTTCCATAGCTGCTTTTCCTACTGCATTCATAGCAAGCGCAGAGAAAACAACAGGAACCATACCTCCAATAAATAACATAGCTAATACTGGTGCTTTAAAGATATTAATTCCGTCAATTCCAGTAAATGTAACGTATGCTGCAAATAATGCTAATGATGTAAGTGCAGCTGATGCAATTGCAAACCCTTTACCAGTTGCAGCAGTTGTATTTCCTACTGAATCTAAAATATCAGTTCTTTCTCTAACGATAGGGTCTTGTTCACTCATTTCTGCAATTCCTCCTGCATTATCTGCAATTGGTCCGAAAGCGTCAATTGCTAACTGCATAGCAGTTGTTGCCATCATTGCTGAAGCCGCCATAGCAACACCATAAAATCCTGCAAATGCATAAGAAGACCAGATTGCCATTGCAAATAGGATAACTGTTGGGAAAGTAGAAATCATCCCAGTAGCTAAACCTGCAATAATATTTGTTCCAGCTCCAGTGGCCGATTTTTCAACAATATTTAAGATTGGTTTTTTACCTAAACCTGTATAATATTCAGTAACTGAAGAAATAACACCTCCTACAATTAAACCAACTATTGTTGCATAGAATACACGCATAGCAGTAATGCTCACCAATACATTTCCAGTTGTTCCATCTTCTTTTACTTATAATTCTCCCAGTTGGATTATATTTTATTGGAAAAAGAAATCAAGGAAAACTCATTTCTATTTCTTCAGAAGAAATAGAATTAGAATCTACTAAAGTTGATGGAGCAGAGAAATTAGATCATTCCAAAATACTTGCTTACTTTTTGTCTTTTATTATTTTGGGATATTGTTTTTACAAAGCATTTTTACTTCCAGAAATTCCTTCTCTTTCAGTAATAAACCCAAATTTTATAAATTTATCTCTTTTAGGAATGGGATTGTTACTACATAGTTCATTTTTCAATTTTACAAAAGCAATTAGTTCAGCTATTGGTGGAGCTGCAGGAATTCTGATTCAGTTTCCATTGTACTTTGGTATTATGGGGATTATGAAAGATTCTGGAATGGTTAGTATTATGTCAGACTTTTTTGTAACTATTTCCAACGAAACAACCTTTCCTATTTTTACTTTTATCTCTGCAGGAATTGTAAATATTTTTGTTCCAAGCGGTGGTGGACAATGGGCAATTCAGGGGCCTATTATTATGGAGGCCGCTTCCAATTTAGGAGTTTCTTTTAATAAAAGTATAATGGCACTTGCTTATGGTGATCAGCTTACAAATATGTTACAACCTTTTTGGGCTTTGCCTCTTTTAGGAATTACAGGATTAAAAGCAAAAGAGATTCTTCCTTATACTTTGTATTTGTTCTTAATGGGTATGGTAATTTTTATTGGAGGACTACTTCTTTTCTAAAACTATAAAGGAATAATCATATTTATGATTATCATCTTTAAAACAATCTTCTCTATTTATTTCTTCCCATTCAGAATTAAGTTCTGGAAAAAAGGTATCACCATCAAATGAGTGATGAATCTTTGTCAAATATATTTTATCTACTAAATTGTTTTCTAAAGCAAGTTTGTAAATCTGACCACCTCCAATAATAAACGGATGTGTATCTCCATTTTGTTTTGCAACTTCTAAAGCTTCTTCCACAGAATTCACAACAAGACATCCTTCTGCTTTATAGTCTGAATTTCTTGTAATTATTACATTTGTTCTGTTTGGTAATGGTCTATATTTATGAGGAATAGATTCAAAATTCTTTCTTCCCATTATTACGTGATGACCCATAGTTGTATCTTTAAAAAACTTCATATCCTTTGGCAAATGCCAGATAAGATCATTGTCTTTTCCAATCACTCCATTTTGGGATACCGCAACTATTAAGGATACTTTCATTTAATTCTTTTTAACTTTATAATTAACTCCTCTCTCTTCCAAATAATTTTTTACAAAGTTAAAATGTTCTCCCAAATATTCTGGTGGAGAAATACCAATTCTTTTATAATCTCCATTCACCACTAAATTTGCAACTGCTGTGCAAGTAAATCCTGTTGTACGTGCCATAGAAATAGTTCCATCTTGGAATCTATCTAATAAATTATATTGATATGTTATCTCCTCTCCATTCTCTGTTCCTTTCATTATAATTCTCATTACTGTAAAATCCTTATCTCCTTCTTTCATCTCCCATTTAGGGAAAAGTAGTTTTGATGTAACATCAATTGGCCTAATTTTTTGTCCGTTTACCTCAATCTCATTATAAGAGAAAAAACCACTTTCCCTCAAAACTTTCAAATACTCTACACAACCCGGATAACGCAAAGTTTTTTCAATCATGTTCGGTACGTGTTTCATAGTTTCAATCAGAGTTCTCAATCCGTCTGAGTTCCAACTTTCCAAAGGACCTATTTCTTCAAAATCTATAATTTCAGTATCAGACAAAGCTTCTTTAGTGATCATCTGAGAGTTTTTTACAAAACGAGCCGGACGCACATATTCCTCAATTACATCAATGGGAGAAAAGACTGCTTGATATTCATAAGGCCATTCTCTTTTTTCAGGCAATCCTCCTACTAAACATTCATAATCGGTAATTTGCATTTTTGCATCATGATGACCAAAGATAATATTTCCCATTCCAGGAGCTACCCCGCAATCCATTACAGCAACAACTCCTTTTTCTTTTGCCAATTCATCTAATCCAAAAGGATCTTCAGGATAAAAAGAAATATCTACTATATTTTTACCAGCTTCAATTACATCCTTCATCATTTGATAACCCATAAATCCAGGGACTGCTCCAACAACTAAATCAAAATCTTTAATTAGGTTTTGTAAAGTTAATGTGTCGGAAACATCAGCACAAATTGTGTTGATTCCTGCTAACTTATCTAAGTTTTTTTGTGAAATATCTATTGAGGTTACTTCATGATGTTTGGATAAATCTGTAGCCATTACACCTCCCACTAATCCTGCTCCTAAAACAATGATGTTTGCCATTATATCGCTACTTTTCCTTTTATATGAGGGTGAAATTCATAATCTACCAATTCAAAATCATCAATAGTGAAATTAAAAATACTTTTCACTTCAGGGTTGATTTTCATAGTCGGTAATGTCTTGCAATCTCTACTCAATTGCAACTCAGTTTGCTCAAAATGATTGGTATAAATATGCGCATCACCCAAAGTGTGAACAAAATCTCCTGCTTCCAAATCACAAACTTGCGCCATCATCATAGTAAGTAATGCGTATGATGCAATGTTGAAAGGAACTCCCAAGAAGATATCCGCACTTCTTTGATACAACTGACAAGAAAGTTTTCCATCTGCTACATAGAACTGAAAAAACGCATGACAAGGAGGTAAAGCCATCTGTTCAATTTCTCCCACATTCCAAGCACTAACAATTATTCTTCTGCTATCCGGATTGTTTTTAAGTGTATCCACTACTTGTGTAATTTGGTCAATGTGCTTTCCATCAGGTGCAGGCCAAGATCTCCATTGATAACCATATACATGACCCAAATCTCCATTTTCATCTGCCCACTCATCCCAAATTCTAACTCCATTTTCTTTGAGGTATTTTATATTGGTGTCTCCTTGCAGAAACCAAAGCAGTTCATGAATGATAGATTTTAAGTGCAACTTTTTGGTTGTAATACATGGGAATCCCTTTGATAAATCAAAACGCATCTGATGACCAAAAACACTTTTAGTTCCTGTTCCTGTTCTGTCTTCTTTAAGTGTGCCTTCTTGCATCACTCTACTCATTAAATCTAAATATTGTTGCATCTATTCAATAATTATTCTTGATATTGTAGTATGTCAGCTGTAATAATCACTTTATGAGTCCAAACAATCCCCAAATAAAATGATCTTTCTTGATCAACAGTAAAGTTAACAAGAGTTTGACCATCTTTAACAGGATTATTTTGAATAAGATTATTTTTTGCTTCTCGCACTAATCCTTCTCTATCAAACCCTCCAATTCCAAGTATATATGTTGCTTGAGAGGCTCCCAACGCATTACCCACATACTTAAAGTTATTTTCAACTGGAGGAGCTATGCCAGTAATATATCCTGAATGTAATGATGCACAAGCACTCAACATAATTGTTGTAATAAATAATAAAATAAGTTTTTTCATAATTTTGTTTTAAAGTTTATAATTAACGCCAATTAATATTTCTGTTACCCATTGATTATAAGAAAAAATACCTCTGCTATTTATAAGATTGCTTTGTCTCCACATCAATTCTCTTGAAACAGATAAAGAAGAACATAAATTATCAGTTAGTGAATAATCCAATTCAACATTAAATCCTGCTCCCCATTGTCTATAAGAAGATTGAGCTAAATAGTCATTCAGGAAATCAATTTCAGAATTTTGTGTTTGCACTCCATAAATTGGTATAATGATCCCTAAACGGCCCTGTAAATCCTCAGTAATTTCTGCTTCAACACCAACATTATATTCAATCTTTGCAATAAGTGTTGTGAGATAATAATGTTCAGCATTGGACCATTCTTCTAAAGCACCATCCCAAAATGGAACTGGTTCTAATTTTTTTCTATTTCTTAATATTATTGGAAGCGATATAGTATTATAAATACCTAGTTTATTATTAATCGATATATTATAGTTTACATTAGGTATAAGATAATAAGAAAACAAAGTATATTCTGCTTCAGTCCCAAATATTTCTATCCCTAAACCAGATTTAATGGAGTAAGATAGATTTTTAGTAAACTCCATATTATTTTGTTGCTTTTTAACTTCAGTAACTGTGATTTGTCCCAATCCAATCAAAGGCAAGCAAAATAATATTATTATTAGTTTTTTCATATCAATTTAAATTAACATTCCTACAATTACGGCTGTAAATAAAGAGGCAAGTGTTCCTCCAATTAGAGCTAAAAAACCTAGCCTTGCAAGATCTCCTTTTCTTTTTGGAGCTAAAGCTCCAATCCCTCCAATCTGTATCCCAATAGAAGCAAAATTAGCAAAACCACATAATATATATGTTGCTATAATTATTGATTTTTGCTCCACAAATGTCCCTGCAGTCTTCATCTCTCCTAAAGAAACATAGGCTACAAATTCATTCAATACTGTTTTTTCTCCAAGTAGTTGCCCAACCAAAAACATATCTTCCCTGCATACCCCCATTAGCCAAGCAAGAGGAGCTCCTACATATCCTAAAATCATATTAAAGGATAATGCAGAATAATGGGTATTGTTTTCAATTAAAGTATTTAATGTAGTCCAATCTCCAACTTTAAAAAGTATGAAGTTAGCCATGGACATTAATCCTATAAATACTAAAAGCATGGCTCCTACATTTACCGCTAATCTGAGCCCATCTGTTGTCCCTTTTGAAATTGCTTCTAAAGCATTGCTTCCCATATCAGCCTTGCTAACCTCTAATTTTGTTTCAAATGCTTCTTTCTCAGGTAAAAGTATTTTTGCAGCTACCACTGCTGCTGGTGCTGACATAACAGATGCCGCTAATAAATGTTTGGCAAACATTATTTGTTGCACTGGGTCATCTCCACCCAAAAATCCGATATATGCCGCCAACACCCCTCCAGCAATAGTTGCCATTCCTCCACTCATCAAACACATCATTTCCGACATAGTCATTTTATCCAAATAAGGTTTTACTAGTAGTGGTGATTCGGTTTGACCAAGAAAAATATTTCCTGCAGCTGCTACACTTTCAGGACCTGAAAGCCCCATTGTTCTTTTCATTATCCAAGCAAATCCGTAAACGATTTTAGGGATAATTCTCCAATAATAAAAAAGTGATGTTAGTGCTGAAAAGAAAATTACTGTAGGTAATATCATGACTACAAAATTCATTAGTGGAGATTCTATTGCTCCTGTTTCAAATGATTTGAAAAGAAACATAGTACCATCTTGAGTAAAGGAAATAATTTTGGTAAATATCTTCCCTACAAACTCAAAAGCTGAAGAAACAATAGAAACTTTTAAAATAAGTATTGCAAATACTATTTGAATTCCTAAGCCTTTAGCTACTAAAGCCCAATTGATTCCTTTTCTGTTTCTACTAAATAAAAAGGCTATTAATAAAAGGGAAATAAGTCCTAGAACTCCTCTGAAAATAGAGTTTATAGTTATTCCTGATGTTGCAACTGTTGTTGGCGTAATTACCGCTTTCTTAAAAGCGTAATTGATGCCATTTTCATTTAAAACTAAGGAATTTTCAGAAATAGAAACCTGATAAATTCTAGTCATCTCTTTGGGTAATGTATAATTAAAAGAAAGTAAATTTTCATTCAATACCCAACTTCCTTCAGCTATTAAGTCTGCATTTGTAATCTCATAATGAAAACTTCCATCTTCATTAATCTGCATTACATCACCATCAGAAATTGGCTTCAAATCTTCTCCCGTCTCCATTGTTTCAGGAAGAATAGAAAAGAAATTCCAATCTCCAATAATATCTTGAGAAAAAGATGAAATTGCAACAAATAGAAAAGTAATAATTAAGTAGTATTTTCTCATTTATCTTTTCGTTTATTTATTTCATCTCTCATTTTGGAAGCTCGTTCATAGTCCTCATCTTCAATTGCTTCCTTCATTTGCTTTTTTAATTCCCCTAACGATAAAGTTTCTAATACATCAGTTGTGTCTTCTAATTCTTCAGAATCTTCATCTTTAAATGCAGAATGTTGGTCTGTTAGAATAACTCCCGCTTCCTGTAAAATATCATTATAAGTAAAAATAGGACAACCCATTCTGATAGCAATTGCAATAGCATCTGAAGTACGAGCATCAATTTCTATTTCTTCATCACCATCCATAAAACAGAAAAAGGAAGCATGAAAAACTCCCTCTACTAATGTGTGAATAACCACCCTACTTATTGTAATATTAAAATTATTAGTAATCGATTTTATAATATCATGTGTAAGTGGTCTTTCCGGATTTGAATCACTCTGTAGATATATTGCAATGGAACCAGCATTACAAGGGCCAATAACAATTGGTAGTTTTCTATCTCCTCCTATTTCCCTTAAAAGTAAAACATATGTACTTTTACGAGAACTACTTGGCTCTAACTTCTCTATATCTAATTGGACTAATTTCAAATTTTAGTTTTTAATTTTCTTTATCTCTTCAATTAATTTCGGAACAACTTCAAAAGCATCTCCTACAATTCCATAATCTGCCGCTTTAAAAAACGGAGCTTCCGGATCTGTATTTATTGCTACCATAACTTTTGATGAATTAACACCTGCCAAATGTTGTATAGCTCCAGATATTCCGATAGCTATATATAAATCTGAAGCTACTACTTTTCCTGTTTGTCCTACATGTTCTGCATGAGGTCTCCATCCTATATCCGCTACAGGTTTTGAGCAAGCAGTTGCCGCTCCTAAAACCTCAGCAAGTTCTTCAATCATCCCCCAATTTTCCGGACCTTTTAATCCTCTACCTCCAGAAACAACAATTTCTGCCTCCGAGATAGAAATCTTACCACTTGATGTTTCTTGTCCTTCAAAAGTTAAACTTCCTGATTCCGAAAATTCTGATTTCTCAATTGACATAGAAACATTATTTACTATTACTCCATATGAATTAGGAGCAATACATAGAATTGTTTTCTCTGCATTTGATTTTACAGTTTCTATTGCTTTTGTTGAAAATGACTTTCTGTTTACAGTAATTTCTGAAGAAGAAGTTAATGAAATTACATTTGTAATACAGGATGCATTTATCTTTACAGACAATCTAGGAGCAATCATTTTTGCAGTGTGCGTATTCGAGAAAACAACAACATTACTATCTGATGATAAATCTGAAATTATTTTTGATGATGCCTGGCTATCTCCTTTATTTATATTCTCTACAGATATAACTTTTGACACTCCATAATTTGATAATTTATTTAACTCCTCATCTGATACATTCTCTAAAGAAACAGCTACTACTTCTGTTCCTAATACTTTTGCTGTTTCTGAAGCGTAAGACACAGCTTCAAATGTACTTTTCCTAAAATTTCCTCCCCAACTTTCTGTATAAACTAATACTGACATTTCTTTATTTTTTAAATTACTTTAGCTTCATTCTGAAGTAAATCTACTAACTCTGATACATTTGACGAATCAACTAATTTGCATGCTCCCTTTTCTTCAGGTTTACTAAAACTAACGGAAGAAACTTTTATCTCTGTAGAAGAAGGTTCAATAACTTGCAAAGGTTTTGCTCTTGACTGCATAATACCTCTCATGTTTGGAATTCTTAACTCTGACTCCTTAACTAAACCTTTCTGCCCACCAATAACAATAGGTAAATCAGAAGAAATCATTTCTTTTCCTCCGTCAATTTCTCTAATAAGCTTAGCTGTATTTTCTTCCACCTCCAATCCGATACATGCATTTATAAAAGGTAAATCTAACATTTCAGAAATCATAGCCGGAACAACACCTCCGTTATAATCAATTGATTCTCTACCAGCAATTATTAAATCAAAATTATTTTCTTTAATATATTTGGAGATTTCAGTAGCTACTGAAAAACCATCTTTTGCATTCATATTCACCCTAATCGCATCATCTGCACCAATAGCTAAAGCTTTTCTCATTACAGGTTCTACCGTTGCATCACCAACAGTGATAATAGTAAGTTTACCTCCTGTTTTCTCTTTCAATATCATTGCTTTTGTAAGTCCAAATTCATCATAAGGATTAATTACAAACTGAATTCCATTTACATCAAATTCGGTATCATTATTTGTGAAATTAATCTTAGATGTAGTATCTGGAACACTACTTATACATACTAATATATTCATCTTTATATTTTTGATTAAAATTTAGATTGCAAATCTAATAAAAATGAAACTCCTAAAACGCTAAAAAACAATAAAAACCAATAGTAAATTGCACTTTAAATAAAAATACTATTTTTGCAGTCCTTTAAATCAAAAAAAAACTAAAAAAACTAATATGGAAGCAATGATGATTTACATGCCGATAGTAATGGCGATTATAGGATTGATATACATGTCAATCAAAAAATCTTGGGTTATGAAACAAGACGAAGGGGACGGAAAAATGAAAGAAATTTCTGACCACATTTATGAAGGAGCTTTAGCCTTCTTAAAAGCAGAATACAGATTATTAGCAATATTTGTTGTGATAGTGAGTTTCTTATTATTTATTGTTTCTACAATAGTAGATTCTACACACTGGCTAATTGTAATCGCATTTATATTTGGCGCTATATTTTCAGCTTTAGCGGGTAATATGGGAATGAAAATTGCAACTAAAACTAATGTAAGAACAACTCAAGCTGCTCGTACATCTTTACCTGATGCATTAAAAGTATCTTTTGGGGGGGGTACTGTTATGGGGTTAGGAGTTGCCGGTTTAGCAGTTTTAGGTTTGACCGCTTTCTTCATTGCTTTCTATAACATTTTTATGGGTGGAACATGGACTAATACTCATGATATGACTGTCGTTTTAGAAACTTTAGCTGGATTTTCATTAGGAGCTGAATCAATTGCTTTATTTGCAAGAGTAGGTGGTGGTATCTATACTAAAGCTGCTGATGTAGGAGCTGATTTAGTTGGTAAAGTAGAAGCTGGAATTCCTGAGGATGACCCAAGAAACCCTGCAACTATTGCTGATAATGTAGGTGATAATGTAGGTGATGTTGCTGGAATGGGAGCAGATTTATTTGGATCGTATGTTGCAACTGTTTTAGCTGCTATGGTATTAGGGAATTATATTATCGAATCTAACGATATTTCTATATTTGAAGGATTTGGTTCAATCGGACCTATCTTATTACCAATGGCTATCGCTGGTTTCGGAATTGTAATCTCTCTACTTGGTACAATGTTAGTTTCTATTAAAACTAATGATGCAAAAGAATCAGAAGTTATGGGAGCTTTAAACAAAGGGAATTGGTTTTCAATTGCTTTAGTCGCTGCTTCTTGTTATGGTTTAGTAACTTGGATGTTACCTGAATCTATGGATATGAATTTCTTTGGAGAAAAAGAAGATGGAACAACTGGAAATGTATTGGTGAGCATTACTGCTATGCGTGTATTCTATGCAACAATAGTTGGTTTAATTGTAGGAGGTGTTATTTCTTCAGTTACTGAATATTATACAGGTTTAGGTAAAAAACCAATCTTAAATATTGTTGAAAAATCGGCCACTGGAGCTGGAACAAATATTATTGCAGGTTTAGCTACTGGGATGATTTCTACTTTCCCAACAGTTATCCTATTTGCAATGGCAATCTGGTCTTCTTATGCATTTGCAGGATTTTATGGTGTTGCTATGGCGGCTTCAGCAATGATGGCAACAACTGCTATGCAGTTAGCAATTGACGCTTTCGGACCAATTGCAGATAATGCAGGAGGAATTGCAGAAATGAGTGAACAAGACCCTATCGTTAGAGAAAGAACTGATATTTTAGATTCAGTAGGAAATACAACTGCTGCAACTGGTAAAGGGTTTGCAATTGCATCAGCTGCACTTACATCATTAGCATTATTTGCAGCATACGTTACATTTACTGGAATTGACGGAATTAATATCTTTAAAGCACCAGTATTAGCTATGTTATTTATTGGAGGTATGGTTCCTGTTGTTTTCTCTGCGCTTGCTATGAATGCAGTAGGAAAAGCAGCTATGGAAATGGTATATGAAGTAAGAAGACAATTTAAAGAAATTGCTGGAATTATGGAAGGTACCGGGAAACCAGAATACGACAAATGTGTTGAAATTTCTACAAATGCATCTTTAAAAGAAATGATGCTTCCAGGTGTTTTAACTATTGGATTTCCTTTAGTAATTACTTTCCTACCTATGTTGTTTGGAATGGACAAATTAATGATTGCTGAGATGTTAGGTGGATATATGGCGGGAGTAACAGTTAGTGGTGTTTTATGGGCAATCTTCCAAAACAATGCTGGTGGTGCTTGGGATAATGCTAAAAAATCATTTGAAGCTGGAGTAATGATTAATGGAGAAATGACTCACAAAGGATCTCCTGCACATGAAGCAGCAATTACAGGAGATACTGTTGGTGATCCTTTTAAAGACACTTCTGGTCCGTCTATGAACATCTTAATTAAACTTACTTGTTTAATCGGTTTAGTAATTGCTCCAATCTTAGGAGACGGACACGAAAACACTAATGATGTAGATAATAAAGTAAACACTGAAATAACTAATGAAAACGATTCTCAAGAAGATGAATCAACTATAAAATTAAACTAAATTATTAAAATTATATATTATGAAAAAATTATTAAACATCTTAGGAGCTCTTTTACTCTCTATTACTATCATTTCATGTAGTAATGAAACTAAAGAAACTACCGGAAACGAACAACAAGAAAATACATTAGTAGAAAACAGAGGAATTATAGAAATTTTAAAACAAAAAACCACCATATCTGGAAAGGCTGAGAGTTTTGAAACTACGCAAGACCCTTCAAATCACGCTATGTCTATTAATACAATTATCCTATCAGCTGATGATGTAAACTGTATTGCTGAGACTAAGTTATGTGAAGATCTAACTAACTTTATTGGAGGAGAGAAATTAGTTTTCAACTCTTCAGAAGAGTACTCTAAGATAGAGGGAGAATCACCAGAATATAGACTAATGCAAAAAGGAACTATTGAGATTAATAATACTCCTTATAGCGGAATTCTATACTATAATGGTGAAGGAAATAATGAAGTAGGATCATGGTTTCATGGAAAGTTAATTTTTAAATTACCTGAAGTGCAATCACTAAAAGGGGAATCGGTAATATTAGAGTTAAAAGGGAAGAAATAATCTAGATTTCTAAAAAACCCGATCAATGATCGGGTTTTTTGGATTGTTATAGTTAAATATTAGAATAACCCATTAATTTCTGCATCAATCTTCTCAATTATAGATCCTAAATCTTCTTCATTCTCAGAGAAATTGATATTATCTACATCAATAATAAGTAGTTTTCCATTATCGTATTCCTCAACCCAAGCTTCATATCTATCATTAAGTTGAGTTAGATAATCCAAACGAATACTATTTTCATAATCTCTTCCTCTTTTCTGAATTTGTTCTACAAGAGTTGGAACAGAAGCTCTTAAATAAATAAGTAAATCCGGACCTTTCACCAATGAATCCATCAAATTAAAAAGCTCCTTATAATTCTCAAAATCTCTGGTTGACATTAAACCCATTGCGTGAAGATTAGGTGCAAAAATAAAAGCATCTTCATAAATTGTTCTGTCTTGAATAAATTTTTTGTCTTGTTTTTTTATATCAATAATCTGACGGAAACGACTATTTAAAAAATATACCTGCAGATTAAAACTCCACCTCTGCATTTCTTTATAGAAATCATTGAGATAAGGGTTGTTTTCTACATCCTCAAAATGAGGTTCCCACTTATAATGTTTTGCTAATTTTGTTGTTAAAGTTGTTTTTCCAGAACCAATATTTCCCGCTATAGCTACATGCATTTTTTAAAATTTTTGATAAAAATAAAAAAAGAAAACTGTTTTTAAGGATTTCTTATTATCAGATAGACCGAATGTTAATAAGTTATGTTCATCTTAATAATATCATTAAATATTTTTGAAGTACTATCAAGTCTAGGAATCTTAAACTGACCTCCTAGCCTATTATTATTTTCTAACCACTTATAAAACAAATCTTTATTAGCAATTGTAAGTTGTGGAGTTTGTAAAAGTAAGTTTTTACTTCTTTTAGAATCGTAATCAGAATTAATTAATCTGAGATTTTTATCTAGACAGGACATGAAATTGTCTTTGTTTTTTGGTTCTTTTACAAACTCAATAATCCAATGATGGAAAACTTTTCCATTTTCATCATGCACGGATGTTACAATATAATCCTTAATAGAACAATTATCTGATTCGAAACAATTTTTCAATGCCTCATCTGTATTTTCCACCATCAATTCCTCTCCTACTGAGTTTAAAAAGCTCTTAGTTCTTCCAACAATTTTTATCCTGAACGGATTATCAGATGTAAAACGAATGGTGTCTCCTATTACATACCTCCATAAACCAGCATTTGTAGAAATAATTAGTACATAAACAACACCTATTTTTATTCTATCCAAAGTTATAGTTTCTCTCTTTCCATTATTATATTCTGAAAGTGGAATAAATTCATAGAATATTCCATAATCTAACATTAATAATAAATCCTTACTATCTTTCTGATCTTGTATCCCGAAAAATCCTTCTGAAGCATTGTAAGCTTCCAAATAATTCATCTTATTAGTTGGAATTAAAGTTTCAAACTGTTTTTTAAAAGGTTCAAAATTAACACCTCCATGCATGTATAACTCCAGATTTGGCCAAATTTCTGATATGTTTTTTGCTCCAGATTTATCTAACATGCTTTTGAATAAAACCAACATCCAGGAAGGAATTCCAGTTATGTTTGTTACATCTGATTTTAATGCTTGAGAAGTCATTTTCTGGAGTTTACTTTCCCAATCCTTCATTAAAGCAGTTTCAATATCCGGAATTCGGTGCATGTTTACCCAAAATGGAAAATTATCTA
>CABXPN010000019.1 GCA_902514225.1 uncultured Bacteroidota bacterium | reverse complement strand
GAGGGACAAAGTAACAGAAAGTGGTATTATAATAGATGTAGAAAATAATACCATAATATCAGAAGGACTTGCCATGCCACATACTCCTAGAATCTTTAATGGAAAATTATATGTTTTACTTTCCGCAACAGGAGAACTCGTAAAAATAAACAAAGAAACAGGCTCATATGAAGTAATAATAAAAGTAGATGGATTTGTAAGAGGTATGAGTTTCCATAAAGACTACTTATTTATAGGTCTCTCTAAACTCAGAAAAAACTCCTCTACTTTTGGGAAACTACCATTTGTAGAAAAAGCGAATGAGGCTGGAATAGTAGTAGTTCATCTACCGACTAAAAGTATATCAGGGAAAATAACATATCTTACTTCCTTAGATGAAATTTACGACATACATGTACTAGCTGACAAAACAAGACCTAACATCCTAAATACATTAACTGACGACCATAAAAATGGACTTATGATACCAAATACAACTTTCTGGCGTAAGGAAAAAGACTCATTATAAACACAATGCCAACCTAATAAATATAATTTACTATGCATTGCATAATATTTTATCTTAAAATTCATATTTTTGAATATTATTAACTAAAAAAAATTCATTATGGGAAGCAAACATTTTTCAAGAAAGCAACGACAGCTAAGATATTTGGTTAAAAAACTAAATATTCTACTAAAAAAAACAGATAGTGATTTAAAATCAGACATCATTAAGATGACTGTTAAAATTAAGAACCTAGTTAGCCAGCTTAGTGGAATTGTAAGTTCTAACAGAATGAAGAAAATATTAGGGACTCTTGCTCTTTTTATTGGTATTTCTTGTACCAATACAGCTTCTGCTCAATATTTCGCCTATCCAGTAACAAATCCTTTTGGAATTACACCTAGTTACACTAATTATACTCAATCAGTAAATCTTATTGACATTGATAATGATGGAGATTTAGATTTATTTACTGACAGCTTAACCTATGGTTATTATTCTCTTTTAACAAACTTTAATTATCAAGAAAATATTGGTACAGCTACCAATCCCAATTTTAAAGCCCCTGAATTAAATCCATTTAACTTATCACTAATCCCAAATGACACTTCTATGATTAGTGTAAGACATTTTGTTGATTTAGATGATGATGGTGATTTTGATGTATTATCTAATATTATATATGTGGGTTATTACTCTTTTACATCAAAATATAGGTATCACGAGAATATAGGAACGCCTGCTGCTGCTAATTTTACATCAGCTGTTACAAATCCTTTTGGACTGCAAGACTCTCCAGGTATTGAATTCTCAGCCATTGGAGATATTGATAATGATGGGGATTTTGATTTAATTAATTCTTCATTTTCTTACTCTACCCAACTGACTTTATTTAATTTTATTGAAAACACAGGAAATAATCTTAATCCAATATTTAATACACCTCAATATAACAACTTTGGTTTACCTCCAGGTACAGGAGTGAAAATTCCAGAATTAACAGACCTTGATAATGATGGTGACTTAGATGTAATATTTGGTGAATACGGTTATTATGGAGCTCAATTTACTTATCATGAAAATACAGGAACTATTAACGCAGCTCAATTCGCTGCTTCAGTTATAAATCCTTTTGGATTAAATGGATCTGTTTTTGATGACGCTCCTAATTTTGAATTTGAAGATCTAGACAATGATAGTGATATAGATTTACTTGCTGGAACAAATGAAGAAATATCTTATTTTGAAAATGTTGGCGTACAACAACCGGTAACTTATGAATGTATTAATTATTCATGTGTCGACCCTGGAACAGGAAACGGTACTTACGCAACATTATCAGCTTGTCAAACTTCGTGTATAGCTCCCGTAACCTATGATTGTGATTGGACTGGCAATTGTGATACAGCTTATGGAACATATGGTCAATATGCAACACTGATAGATTGTCAAACTAATTGTACTCCACCACCTCAAACTTGGGATTGCGATTGGACAGGTAATTGTTATGATCCAGGGAACGGGTGGGGACAATACCCAACACTGAATGATTGCATTAATAATTGTCAAGCTCAAGAATCCTATGATTGTGTTGCTCCAGGAGATTGTCAGGACCCTGGAGATGGAAGTGGTAATTATTGGAGCCTTCAAGATTGCTTAAATAACTGCCAAGCAACACCAACGTGGAATTGTGATGCAACCTTAGGTAATTGTTATGACCCTGGTGATGGAACTGGCTTATATGCTAGTTTGTCTGGATGTCAGACAAATTGTAATACTACCTCTGTAAATTCTGAGGATTTAAATAATTTCAATATTTTTCCAAATCCTGTTTCAGATATATTAAACATTAAATCGGATAAAGAAATAATTAAAGTTGAAATTAGTGATATTCTAGGAAAAATAATTATCTCTGAAAAAAATCCTACAAACAGGATAAATGTTCAGAAACTAGAAAAAGGATTATATACTATTAAAATTACTTTTAAAGATGAGAATTCTATAACACAAAAAATTGTTAAATAAAAAAAAGGGAATCTTTCGATTCCCTTTTTTCTTTCTATTCTAAAATTATCTTTTTTGTTTCTATAAATTGATCATTATAGAATTTAATGTAATAAATACCATCAGAAAATTCTGTTAAATCAATTGTGTTCTCTGTGATATTTAATTGTTCTGAAAGGATTTCTTCCCCTATAACATTTACAACTTTAATCTGATATTCTTTATCCAGATCAAAATAAACTATTCCTTTAGTAGGATTCGGGAATACATCAATATTTTCTATGATATCTTCAACAGAAGAAACAATATTTTCATCATATAAATATACATCATCAACTGCAGCTTCTACCAAACTACCACCATCCAAATTCTGTCCTAATCTTATACTATCAGAAGCAATAAACCTCATTCTAAAATCAGAAGTAATATTTACATAATCTTTTACCCTAAAAGAGAACTTCCTCCATCTGTTATCAGAAGTCATATTATTTTCTACATATACCCAATTTACACCATCATCTGTCACTTGTACCTGCCACCAATCAGCATTAGGATTTGCACCTGTTGGAGGGGAATTTGTATACCATCTGTAATAAGCAAAAGTAGGATTAGTATAATCTGTTAAATCATATATTGGAGAAGTAAGTGTAGTATGACCTCCATCTACATCATTTGCTCCAATACTACCTCCTGTAAAATCATTTCCTGTAAATGCACAATATGCTCCTTGGAAAGTATGCTGATTAGGAGTCTGAACCGGAACAGTATTATCATAAAAAGTACCTTCCGGAACTCCTATTTCCCACAAACCGGTAGTTGCATTATCAGATGGATGTGAAACATCCCAAAACCCAATATTAAAATCAAAATCTTGTTCTTCTTCCAATTCATAACCAACCAAAATAAAGTAAGGTAAATTTGCATGTTTATCTAAATGTGCAGAAAATGGAGTAACTGCAGCCTTCTTTCCGTATACATCTGTTAAAGATAAATAATAAGCAACAACAGTACCACTATTTTGCATTGGTATCTGAGCCGAATAATCATTTCCTGAAACTACAGACAAAGGAATACTATCCCAAAGATTAGAGTTATTTACTTTATAGTAACAATATGCATTATCCAAAGCCCAAGGGTATGTTAATGTGATGTTTACATCTACATCAATATTTACAGATTGTAAGGACTCATCAAGTTCAGTATGAGTTAAAACTGCATTAGAAAGTAAAGTAATACCATGTTTAGCAAAAGCATCAACAATTGCTAAATCGTTTGGTGTACCATTAAAAATATTCCCATCATTATCATCAGAATATAAAAACTCAACTAAAATATCTGTGTATATAATCCCTTCAGTACCATTTGGACCATCAGGACCTGCATCATACAAATCTATAAATAAATCTAACGCTTGTTGCATACTTCCTAAATTTTCATATGTACGCCAAAATGCTCCGCATATAATCTCTCCATCCGCATGAACTTCTCCAACTAAATCTTGAGGATATACTTTCAAAATCGAATCATACTCCCTCACATTACTATTTGGATCATTCAGATACCATCCTTCACCAAGTACCGGGTATTGAGTTAAAGATAACGCCCAAATATCTGCAGTACCTTCATTTAATCCTCCATTCCACATACCTGCTCCAGCATTATATCTATAATCATTAATCGCATGTCCATACTCATGATAAGCTACATCAGGGATATTAGCTGTTGCTTGACATCCACCTCCTTCAGCATAGAAATTAACTGTACCTCCACTATAATAAGCATTGCAATTCGCTGTACCTATATCAACATTTGTTTCAACAGGAAAATCTAATCCATTAAAAGATGGGAATTGAGATTTAAAATGAGAATGAATATTATTAACTGCATAAAAAGCTGTTCTTTCGGGAACAGTAGAATTCGTATTATCAAAAACGACATTACTATTTGATAGAGATGCGTTAAAACTAGGTACATTACTGTTTGTTTGAACTTTAGAATATAGACCTTCTAAGTAATAAGTTGCGTTACCAGAATTAGATGGCAATATAACTTCCCCAAGACTGTCTGTATAATAATTAGAATTATTATATCCCACCTTTAAATTCACAAAATCTACTACAGAAACAGGGTTAAATGGATTAGTTGTATAAACCTCTCCTTCTACATGAATTGTAGATTGCATTGCTTCAAACTTAATATCATTTTGTCTCATTAAAAGCTCTCCTGTATTTGCATCAACATAACACAAATATTCCGCAGGTCCAATATAATTTTTTGTAGATAAATGAACTACTTTAACTAAATGATATTCATACTTTACATTTGTTGGAATCGGTAAAATTTTCATCTTATCTTCTACTCTACTTTCCGAAACTGAGAATGGTAAATTAGAAGACGCACTTAAAATTGCCTCAGAATTTGAAATAGTAGAATTAATAGACAAATTAATATCAGGAAAAACATCTAAACCAAAAACTACCACTTCATTAGTAAGTTTAGTTTTTACATAAAATCTACTATCTAGAACTTCTAATCCTTTGTAAGTCTGAGTATAAATATAATTTGAATATTTTTCATTTTTTGTTTCAGAAATAAGATTTAAATCAGAAAATGGCACATCAAACATTGTTAGATCGTTTGCGACAAATTCAGAAATAGAACTCACAAAAAACCCTTCACCGAAAGCCCTATGAGGTAAACTATTATTTTCATTAAAATACACATACCAATTTGGATGAATATCTAAAAATAATTGCCATTCTATATTGTTTCTTAATTGATGTTGTAAATCAGTATTTAAATGGATAGCTTCCTTTATATATCTGATTTCAAATTCGTCTGTTCTACTATCCGAACTAAAAAGATTAAAGAAAATAAATGAGGAGATAAAAAGTAGTAATAATTGTTTTTTCATTAAAGTATGTTTTTAAGCTACAATAATAAGTAAATATAATAAGAAATGATACTCTTAACTAATTTGTTCTTATTCGTTCATCTCTATTTTTAATCCATCAAATGCAGGCAGAACATTCTCAGGTAATTCTAAAAGTAAATCATTATGTTTTCCCATAAAATGACTAATATGAGTTAAGTACGATTTTTCTACTTTAACTTCATTTATTAATTCCAAAGCCTGATCTAATGTAAAATGAGAAATGTGTTCTTTCTTTCTGAGAGCATCAATAACTAAAACTTTAGCTCCTTTTATTTTTTCTTTTTCCTTTGCAGAAATATAACTTACATCCGTAATATAAACGAAATCTTTTATCCTAAAACCAAAAACTGGTAGCTTATAATGCATCACCTGAATTGGAGTAATTTTAGTTTTGTTTATGTAAAACTCTTTATTTTCGAACAAATTTAATTTTAACTTTGGAATTCCTGGATAATCAAAATCAGAAAAAACATAATGAAACTCTCTTTTAAGTGCTGTTTCTACATTTTCAGAACAATAAATATCCATATCTTTTTTCCATCTATGATTAAATGCTCTTACATCATCTAATCCAGCAATATGATCTTTATGTTCATGCGTCAACAATACCGCTTCTATGTTTTCTACCTTTTCATTAAGCATTTGTTGCCTAAAATCAGGACCTGTATCCACAACAATTTTCTGATTATCAACTTCTATCAAAACAGAAGACCTTAATCTTTTATCTTTTGAATTTTCTGATTTACAAACATCACAATTACAAGCAATAACGGGTACTCCCTGAGATGTTCCACTTCCTAAAATTGTAATATCCATTCTAATAAATTTATGATTTGTAAAAATATAGATTTTAACCTATTCAGATGTAAAAAAGTAGTTAAATTTGCTCGATTAAGAAATATCATTATTATGATGGAAGACAATATAATATTAAGCCCTACACAAAAAGCACTGAAAATCAACTTAGACCATAATATTTACGGTACTATGGTAGAAATTGGAGCTGGGCAAGAAGTTGCCAGACAGTTTTTTAGAGCAGGATCTGCATCTGGTACAATTGCAAAAACTATGTCAGCTTACGACAAAGATTTTTCTGATGCTATTTACGGAAAAGAAGTTCATGAAAGATATGTTTGTAAATCCAGATTATTAAACATGCTTAGTCATGAGTATAATTTGATAGTTGACAGATTAGATAATAAAGATCATCCTGGTAGGAAATTTTTCACTTTTGCAGATACAATAACAACTATAAACTATCAGAAAACAACAGAAGGCCATGGTTGGCTTGGGGTTAGATTCCAGAAAGAATATAATTCAAAACCAAATGATATTATTCTTCATGTAAACTTACATGATCAAGATGCTAAATTACAACAAGAAACAATAGGAATTTTAGGAACAAATTTATTACATGCTTGTTTTTACGCTTCAGACCCAAAAGAAATACTAAAAGAATTATACGATAACATCTCGAGAGATAGTGTAGATATTGATATGGTTAGTTTTTTCGGTCCTAACTTTAAGGATGTAGATAACAGACTATTAAGTTTAACACTAGTAAAAGAAGGAATGACCAATAGTGTTATCTTTACTCCTGATGGATTAAATCATCAACCTTCTGATATACTTTATAAAAAAAACATCTTAACCCTAAGAGGTAGTTTCCGACCGGTAACAAAGGTTAATATTGACATGTTAGAAAATGGACTTGAAAGATTTAAATCTGATAAAAGAGTAGATGAAAATAATATACAAGTATTGTTTGAGATTACATTAAGTAACCTAAAATCAGAAGGTGATGTTGATGAACAAGATTTTTTAGACAGAGTTGATATACTTTGTTCTCTTGGTTATACAGTAATGATCTCCAACTATAAAAAATATTATAAAGTTATTGAGTATTTATCTCAATTCTCACCTAGTAGAATGGGATTAATTATTGGAGTTGATAGTTTGATTGATATGTTTGAAGAAAAATACTACAGAAACCTAAATGGAGGAATTATGGAAGCGTTTGGTATTATTTTTACAAGAGATCTAAAAATATATTTATACCCCTATAAACCAAATGACTCCTCAGAATTACTAAACTCTCACAACATCCCTATTCACCCAAGAATAAAAGCACTGTACCAATATTTATACAGCAATAAAAGAGTAGAGGATTTAAATCACAATAAAGATGTTTTGGACATTTTCTCAAGAGATGTACTGAAAAGAATAAGAAAATGTGAAGAAGGAACTTGGGAACATATGGTTCCTGAAGGGGTTGATGAAATAATAAAGGAAAGATGTTTATTTGGTTGTGTGTGTGAATTTCCTAAAAAAGACAATTAAACCTTTATACCTTAATAAACATCAAATACAAAAATCAAAAATTTATACATGAAAAAGATAGTATTAATTTGTTTTACTTTTTATTCAATAATTTTAATATCACAAGATAAAGAAGTAAATTCATCATCTGGTGCTACAAAATATAGTCAATCGAAAAAGATAAACGGAACTATTAGTGGTAAGGTGATTGACGAAAACACAAAAAAAGTTCTTGCTTATACAAATGTAACTCTTACAAACACAGAAAACAATAAAGTAATTGAAGGAACAATTACAGGGGAAAAAGGAAGATTTTACTTTACTGAAGTTCCAACAGGGAAATATACTGTAAGTATTAGTTTTATAGGTTATAACACAAAAGACATTGAAGTTGAATTAAGTAAAAAAAATCTATCATATAAACTAAAGAAAATTTTATTAACTCCTTCATCAAAACAAATTGCTGAAATTGAAATAAAAGAAACAAAAGCTCTTTACGAAAACAAAATAGATAAGATAGTCTACAACCCTGAAAATGATGTAAATCAGTCTTCAGATGACGCAACGGATGTGCTCAGAAAAGCCCCTTTACTTTCTGTTGATTTAGATGGTAATGTTAGTTTAAGAGGAAGTAAAAACATTAAATTTTTAATAAATGGGAAAACTTCTGCATTTTTCGCTTCTGATGCGGCAACCGCTTTACAAATGATACCAGCAGACCAAATTAAAAGTGTTGAAGTAATAACAAGTCCTGGCGCTAAATATGACGGTGAAGGTGATGCGGGAATTGTAAATATAATTACCAAGAAGAAAATTATTGATGGATATAAAGGAACTATTAGTGGTTCTTTCGGAACAAGAGTAAACAGACAATCTTTAAATTTAATGCTCGGTAAAGGGAGATTTGGACTTTCTGCAAAAGGTAGTGCACATTATAGTTGGCCAAGAACTGGAGAAACAGATTACAAAAGAATGGATTGGGATGATATAGTAGATAATGATACAATTGGTTTAAATACTTTAGAAAGATACGGAGAGTCTTTTAGCCAATGGATTGGGTTTAGAGGAGGATTAGATATGTTTTATGATTTAAATTCTTTTGAAAGTATCACCTCTAGTTTCTCATTTGGAGGAAGGGATAAATTCAATAATGACTCCACAGAAGTTTCCTACACAGGAATTCATACTTCAGATAATTATAGTTATAAATCTTTACTAAACTCTACATCTGTTACAAATCAGATAGAATTTTCTACTGATTACACTAAAAAGTTTGCAAGTAATGAAGACAGAGAGTTTAGTATGGCTTTGCAAGTTAGTGGAGAGTTTGAAGATGATGATACAGAAGTTAATGAAGATAATTCTACTATTAATAACTTTTCTGATGGTAGCGGTTTGGAGAAAACATTTCAATTAGACTATACACACCCCTTTGGAAAAACAAAAAAGAAATTTGAAGGAGGAGGAAGTGGAGAAAAGTTGCAACAAAGATCTGAAAACAGAGGAATGGGTAGAGGAAAAAGAGGAAACTCTTCTTCTAATTCTGCAGCAACTAATAAAATAGAAATTGGTGTGAAATATATTGACAGAGATAAAAAATTCCTGTATTCTACTACTGAAAATAACTTCTTTATTATACCGGAAGAAACATTTAACTACAACCAAAAAGTCGGAAGTGCTTATTTGTCTTCTCAATTTAAATTGCCATATGGTTTTGGATTAGTATTAGGAGGTCGATATGAGTTTACTCAAATTGGTGGAAACTGGAAAAATAATACTGATATACCATTTGACACTTCATATAATAATTTCTTACCTAATGTAGTGATAAATAAAAAAATATCAGAAACAAACTCTGTTAAACTATCTTTTAACAGAAGAATAAGCAGACCTAGTAGTTATTATATTAACCCAAACATAGGAAGAACCGATAATAAAAATATAATTATCGGGAATCCTTCTTTAAGCCCTGCTGTAAGTAATCAGTTAGAATTTGGATATACCTCATTTAGCAAAATATATCAGGGGAGTTATTTTGTGTATTTTAAGAGAACTACAGATGTAATAGAATCAAATATATCTGTACAAGGAGATACTTCAGTAACTACATATCACAATATTGGAGAAAACACTAAACTAGGTTTTAATTATTATGGTTCAGTAATGTTAGGAGGGGTTAATTTAAGAGGTGGATTTAATATTTTCGAATATTCATCAGAAGATATAAGGTTTGGTGATGTTAGAGCTATTTTATACAATTATAACATTGGTGGTACAGTTGATTTAGGAAATAGATTTAAGTTTGAAACTTGGGGATGGTTCTCCTCTCCTACACAAACTTTGCAAGGAACAACCGATAACTTCTCTATGATGAGTTTCGGACTTAAAAAAGACTTTAAAAACAAAAGAGGATCACTTGGAATAAGATTAATAGAACCATTCAGTAAATATAAAAACTTTACTTCTGAATTATCCGGAAGTAACTTTACACAATATAGTAACCGACAATTAACTTTCCGTTCTGTAGGTATTAGTTTTAGTTATACTTTTGGTAAACTTAATTTCAGATCAAAAAGTGTAAATTCGAAAATTAAGAATAACGATTTACAAGAAGGAGGAGGAAACGAACAATAAAAAAAGGAGGTGAAAACTTCCTCTTTTATTATTTACTTCTTACTTCAGCTCCTACCTTTTCTTCATAGGAACTCATTAATTTACTCATTACTTTATCAATATATTTATCGGTAAGAGTTTTTGTTTTATCTTCTAATACAAAACTAAGTGCGTAAGATTTTTTTCCTTCAGGAAGTTTATCTCCTTCATACACATCAAAAAGATTTACTGACTTTAAGATGTTTTTTTCTGTGTTTTTTGCTATTTGTAATAATTCCTTAAAAGTTACTTTTTTATCAATAAGTAATGATAAATCTCTTTTTACAGAAGGGAATCTAGAAACTTCAGTATATTTTATTTTTGAATATCCTGCTAATTCTAATATTAAATCCCAATCGAAATCTGCAGCATATACATCAGACTTTACTCCGAATGCTTTACAAATTTTTTTATCTAATTTACCAAAACAAACTAATCTTTTCTTTTTAAACATATACATCAATCCTTCCGAAAAACCATGAGTAGAAATTGTTTCTGATTTTAATTTTTTTATTCCTAACCTCCTTAAAATATGTTCTACTTTTTCTTTTATATAAAAATAACCTGCTTGATCCGAATTGCTATTCCAATTTTCAGAATTTATTTTACCACTAACTAATATTTGTAAATGTTGGTTTTCTTTATAAACCTCCTCCATTTTATGATATGTTTTACCAAATTCATAAAACTTTATATCTGCATTTTTCCTGTTCTGATTATAAGCTATATTCTCTAGTCCTGCAAATTTCAAGCTTTGTCTCATTACATCCAAATCCTGAGATAGAGGATTTAATATTTTCACATCAAAAGATGGGTCTATTTCCGGAATAAGAGCAGTGTGCTCACTTTTTGTTAATGAGTTATTCATAGCTTCATTAAATCCGTTACTTGATAATAAATCAGAAATTGTATTTCTTACAGATTCCGGATTTACACCTTCAGAATGAGAAATAGAAGTATTTAATTTTGTTGGAATTTTAACAGTATTAAATCCGTAAATCCTTAGTATTTCTTCAATTACATCTACTTCTCTTTGTACATCTGCCCTAAATGGTGGCACTTTTAACGAAAGTCCGTTCTTAGTTTCAGAAACTATCTCAATTTCTAAATCTGTAAGTATCGATTTAACCGACTCTCTTTCTATCTTCTCTCCTATTAAACTATCTAATTTATTATATGTAAGTTCTACTTCAAAATGATTAATTTTATTAGGATAAACATCTACTATTTCAGAAGAAATATCACCACCAGCAATTTCCTGTATCAAAAGAGCAGCTCTTTTAAGTGAATAAATAGTAATGTTAGGATCACAACCTCTCTCGAACCTGAAAGATGAATCTGTACTTAGCCCGTTTCTTTTGGCAGTTTTACGAACCGAAACAGGATTGAAATAAGCACTCTCTAAAAATATGTTTGTAGTGTTATCAGAAACTCCAGAATCTGAACCTCCGAAAACTCCTGCTATGCACATTGCTTCCTTTTCATTATAAATCATTAAATCTTCAGAAGAAAGTTCTCTTTCTGCCTCATCTAGAGTTTTGAATTTAGTTTTATCTTGTGATGTTTTTACTACTACCTTATTTCCTTTTATCTTATTAGCATCAAAGGCGTGTAATGGTTGTCCTGTTTCGTGTAACACATAATTTGTAATATCTACAATATTATTTATAGGTTCTAAACCAATGGACTTTAATCTGTTTTGCAGCCAGTCAGGAGATCCTGAAATTTTAACCCCACTAATAGAAACTCCAGAATACCTAGGACAAAGTTCTGAGTTTTCTACCTCCACAGAAATAGATAGATTACTATTATCTACTTTAAAGTTTTTTACCGTAGGCAAACACATCTCTAGTTCAGAACCATTATAATTTAATACAGTTTTTAAATCTCTAGCAACGCCAATATGTCCCATTGCATCCGATCGGTTTGGTGTAAGTCCTATTTCGAAAACAGTATCATTTTCTATATTAAAATAATCGGAAGCTAAAGTTCCTACCTCTACTTCTGATGGTAAAACCATTATTCCATCTGTCACATCACCAAGACCTAATTCGTCTTCTCCACAAATCATGCCCTCCGAGATTTCTCCTCTTATTTTACTCTTCTTAATTTTAAAAGGTTCATCTCCATTATATAAAATAGTTCCAATAGTAGCAACAGGGACTTTTTGACCCAATTTAACATTAGGAGCTCCACAAACTATTTGTAAGTTATCTTCTGCTCCAATATTTACAGTAGTTAATTTTAATCTGTCTGCATCAGGATGCTGAATACAGGTTAAAACCTCTCCTATTACAACTCCTTTCAGTCCTCCTTTTATATTTTCTATTTCCTCATAACCTTCCACCTCTAATCCGGTATCAGTCAGATATTCTGAGATTTGTTGTATTTCCAAATCCAACTTTATATATTGTTTCAACCAATTAAGTGATATTCTCATCTTCTTGTTTTAATAACTGCTAAAATATAAATTGTTATCGGAATAAATAGATTTCATGATTTTTAAACTAACTTTTCTGCAAGTGCGTTTTGGTATATTTCTTTATATTCTTTTACTTCACCAAAGGATATGTCGTCAATTCTAATCTCACTCTTACTTACATGACCTAATAAAGAAAAATCCTGATTCGATTTCTTAAGTATATCTAAAAATCTATCCTCTTTTACTTCTCTAACCGAAACAATTACCCTTGATGGAGCTTCACCAAACAAAAAGGCATCTTCTCTAATTTCAGAACAAGTAGTAATATCAAAACCAAGATTATTTACCATAGCGCTTTCTAACAATGTAATAAAAGTACCACCATCTGCCACATCATGTGCGGATTCTATCACTCCCGATCTGATAAGTGTAGTAAGTATATTTTGTAATTCTGCCTCTGTATCTAAATTAAAATTAGGAGTAGAAGACTCTTTAATACCATGGTAAGAAGATAAATACTCAGAAGAAGAAATATTATTATCGCATTTACCCAACATATATATTAAATCTGATTTTCCTTTAAACCCTAATGAAGTAATATGCGCTTTATCTTCAACCACACCAAGCATACCAATAGTTGGCGTAGGAAATACAGGAACTTCCGTACCCTCCACAGCAGATTGATTATAGAAACTTACATTTCCTCCAGTTACTGGTGTGCCAAATTTTTCGCAAGATTTTTTCATTCCTTTTATAGCACCAACAAATTGCCAATATACCTCCGGATTATAAGGATTACCAAAATTTAAACAATTTGTAATTGCTGAAGGAATACCACCAGAACACACAATGTTTCTGGCCGCCTCAGCAACTGCCATTGCAGTTCCTTCTTCCGGATCTGCATTTACCATACGGGCATTACAATCTACCGTCATAGCAAGTGCTTTTTCTGTTCCTTTAAGATTTACAATTCCTGCATCTGTTGGTCCGTTAGTACTCATATTTACTGTACCAACCATAGAATCGTACTGCTCGTACACCCATCTTTTTGATGCAATATTTTCGTGTCCTGTTAAATATTTTGCAACCTCTACTAAATCTTTAGGTTCCTCTACATTATCAATGTTAAATTTCTTCCATTCTTTATAATAAGATGGCTCAGTCCACTCTCTATGATAAACTGGCGCTCCTCCTCCTAATACTAAATCATCACAAGGAACATCTGCAACTAATTCTCCATGCATAAAATATCTTACTCTTTCACCCTCAGTAACTACACCAATTTCCTCACAAGATAAATCCCATTTATCAAAAATAGCATTTACTATATCTTCTTTTCCTTTTTCTACAACAACTAACATTCTTTCCTGCGACTCTGAAAGTAAAATCTCCCAATCTTTCATATCTGCTTGCCTAGTAGGGACTTTATCTAACCATAATTCCATACCATGTTTACCAGCTGCCGACATTTCATTTGAAGAACAAGTAATCCCTGCAGCACCCATATCTTGCATACCAACTACCGCATCAGTTCTTCCTAATTCTAAAGTAGCTTCTAATAATAATTTTTCTTGAAAAGGATCACCAACCTGAACAGCTGGTAAATCCTCAATTGAATCTTCTGATATATCTTTTGAAGCAAATGAAGCTCCATGTATACCATCTTTACCTGTACGCGAACCTACAATAAATACAGGATTCCCTACACCTGATGAAGTAGCAGAAATCATTTCTCCTTTTTTCATAATACCTGCTGAAAATGCATTTACTAACGGATTTGTATTATAACAATTATCAAAGAAAACCTCACCACCTACAATTGGAATTCCGAAAGCATTTCCGTAATCACCAATTCCTTTAGTTACTCCTTTTACTAACCATTTTGTTCTGTCCAATTCTATATTACCAAACCTTAAAGAATTTAATTGTGCTACTGGCCTTGCACCCATAGTAAAAATATCACGATTAATACCACCAACACCTGTTGCAGCACCTTGGTAAGGCTCTAATGCTGAAGGATGATTATGTGACTCAATCTTGAAACAACAAGCTAATCCATCACCAATATCAACAAGTCCTGCATTTTCTTCTCCTGCTTCTACTAGCATATGAGGTCCTTCTTTTGGTAATTTCTTAAGCCAAACAATAGAGTTTTTGTACGAACAGTGCTCGGACCACATTACTCCAAAAATACTTAGTTCACAAAAGTTAGGAGTTCTTCCTAAAATATCTTTAATTTTTTCGAATTCTTCTGGACGCAAACCCATTTCCTGAGCTTGTTCTAAGGTCGATAGAGCTAGAGTTGCCTGTGATGACATAGATTTTGTTTTTATTTTAATACAAAAATAACTAAATTTGTAAAATAATTAATATTTTTAATCATGAAAAAGATACTACTTTTTAGCATATCGTTAATAACTTTAATTTCTTGTGAAACAACACAAATTGAAGGTTGTACTGACTCAAATGCAATAAACTACAATTACCAAGCAGATATAAACAATAATACTTGTGATTATACTGCAGATATTTTATTCTATATGAATGTAGATGCAGCTATTTTCTTTTCTGACAATAATGTACAAAAACTAACCTTTCATATTGATGGTAATCAGATAGGGTCTCAGTATAATGATGGTGGATTCTACTATTCTAACGGAGTGCCAAGTTGTTTTGATAATCTTTTTACTACTGGTTCTGTTTATTGGAGCCAAATTAGTTACAACTCTATCTATTGGGAAGCGATTGATGAGAATGGAAACATCTGGTACGATAATAATAGTACATTAGTAGCAAACGAATGTTTGGCAATGGAGCTAACTGCTAAAAAATTAAAAGCGTATCAGGAAAATAATTAGTAAAATCCGTGATACTTCCTTACAATCCACTCAAAAGATAAAAAGGATAATAACAAAACAAGCAACCACATTTTATTAATAACAGATTCGTTTTTTTCTGAGGAATGAATAATTGTTTTGTTCTGATTACTTTCTACTAAATCTGTTGCAATATTTGAATAATCAAAATATTGTTTTCCGTTACTTTCAAATGATAATTGATACAATAATTGGTGGTTTGCAACATCAACTTTACTTTCTTTTTGTTTTGATATTACATTAAAACTACCTTTTACAATTTCTTCAGAATTATTATAAGATGCGGTGTAAGTATATTCAGATGATTTTAATGAAGACACCTTCATAAAATATGATGAATTTACATCTTTAGAGAATACATAATTAAACTGTTCGTTATCCTTGTTTTGTATTTTAATAGTAACTTCTTTTTCGTTATTTAATTCATAACTTTCGTTGTAATATTCTGCAAAAAATTCTAATACTTGCCCTTCTATTATGTTTTTATCATGTGTTATTCTGAACCTACTTTTGTCCTCTTTTACTAAAAGATACTGAGCAATCTTAGTAAAAAGTTCATCAAAGTTTTTATGAAAATTATTTTCTGTTCTGTCATTTATTCTCCATCTCCACACACCTTCCGCATACACAACTGATATTTTCTTGTTTGTATTCTCATCTAAAACAATAAGAGGTTTTTTAGTTTCGTGCATTCCAATTTTCTGATAAAACAAAACTTGAGAAGATGGAGAAATATTATAGTTTGCAAATACTGAATATAAAGGAGGTAAACCTATAATATAGTTTTGCAAATCAGTAGAAACATTAAACTTTGAAAAAGAAGAATTATAAGTAGCTGTGACCTCCTGATTTTTACCTTTACTATTTACAAATGATGATGGGTAAATTTGATTATGAACATTTACAGATAAAGGATTTACAAACATTAGCACAGAAACAGAATTT
>CABXPN010000018.1 GCA_902514225.1 uncultured Bacteroidota bacterium | reverse complement strand
ATACTTTTATTGAGGACGATCTGACGAATATCCTTAAAAGACCTATAGTGCATAAGATAAGAAGCCGATTTAACAAATGTATTACATCTCCTCATATTTGATAAATATATAAATAACTCAGGATTTTCCTCTTCAAATCCATCATCTGAAATGTCACAACTAAAATATGTTAACTTCTTTATCTTTTTTTCTCCTTTCTTTATAAAATGAAATCTAACCCCATCTAAACCTTTTTGGTCAGTTTTATCAATAAGGTTTCCTTCTTTATCAATTGAAACCCTCTCCACACTAACAATCTGATGATCAGTTCTAGATAAGAACCAGTATAAGGAAGTAAGAACTCCTGATATTTTCTCCTCCTCTCTTATATCTATCTTCATATGTTTTGTAATAAAGTAACTCCTAAGGTAAATATCTCTCAGAAAATTATTTGTATTTTCTAAATGTTTTCTTGTTGATCTTGATCCAATATCTCTCCAATTTGGCATATTTCCTAAATCCTCTAAAGCAAGAAGAATATATTCATTAGCATTAGGATATAAAACATTTACATGTAAGAAATCTGGACCAGAAAATGGATAAAAAACTAAAGATGTATCGATACTACTGTCAATAAATGATGTATTACTCCACTCAGACATTTTAGAAAGTCTTCTTTCACTTATTTTTGAAAAGTCTTCTTCAATTTCTTTACTAAATTTATTCCAAAACTCATCCTCTACAGAAACAATTGTATCAAAATAAGACTTGTTCTTTCCTGAAATAAAATCAGATAAACTAGTGTGGAATATATCAATATTTATTACTACCTCTTCTTCTACTTCAACAATATCTGATGAATCTATCTCAATTTCTTCAGTTACTATCACTTCTACCCTCTCCTTTTCTTCTACCTCCTGCTTTTTTGTAGTATTACATGCCTGAAAGGCAAATGTTGAATGGAAAAGTAATGCTATTAATATTTTGTAGTTCATGTTTTATTCTTTAATTTCACACAAATTTACTAAAAAAAATTAGATGAGGATATATTTACAAATATTTATACTTACAATAGTTTTATTCTCTTGCAAAACTTCATATGACAAGAGTTATACTATACAATGTAATAATGAAGAAATACAAAATGATATTAATACATTAAATGAAAAAAGGAAAAATCATATCGATTCTATATATCATAAATATATAGAAATAAACACGATTGATATATTAACAGATTTCATTAAAACTTACCCGGAATCTGAATACATTGATGACATAAAAGATAAAAGACAAATACTTTTTCAGAACAAAGAACAAGTAGAGAACTCACAATTTGATATAAATGAATTACTAAAAAAAAATCCATGCTACATTCCGATTTACAAAAACATTGACTACTTAAGAAATAAAAGTATCCTATTTAATGAACTAATTAATTCTGAAATAAGCGAGTTGAACCCTTATAAATACAGATTCTTAGTTGGAGATCTTAACACATTAGATGAAAACGGAAAATCTAGAGGAGTTAAAGAGTCCTTTATGAAAATTGAAGATAGTTGGGAATTTATTGAATTATTTGATTTCTCAGAAGAATATAATATTAGTTATGATTCATTACTAAATTTAGATTCAAAGGTTTTCTCAATTTTACAGAAAGAGAAGAAAGAGAAACTTCAATCACAACTTAGATTACTTAAGAATTACCATTCGAGAGTTGGGAGGTATTTAGAAGATGAAATAGAAAAAAATTATAGTTCATATGGAGGATATCGATATACTGGCCAGAAATTATGTTTTTGTGAGGTAAACAATGATACGATATTGTTAATTGCAGAACATGTAACATCTGCAAGAGGGAAAACAAGACATCAAATTAGTGAAGACTCAATAACAGGAATAAAGAAGTTTGCATATTCAGAAGCATTTCCTATTGGAGACCAAAGAAAATATTATGCAGCTCAGAATAAAATATCAATAAAAAACTGGGAAACACAAAGAAAATATAATTCAGATGATAAATTTAGAGATAGCTTATTAGGTGGAGGTAATTCCAGGGTCACTTTTTTTGATGGAAAATCTCAATTACCAAATTTCATGTTGATAGATCCTGACCCATTATACCCAGGAGCAATGAAAATGAATGGCATACATGAAGGATCTCTTTCTAATATGAGTAGATGCATGTTGGGGACTCCTCAAAGCTTAGGATGTTTCAGAACAACTGATTACGGTTCAAAATTTAGTCGTTGGTGGACACCAAGATATGCAAACTTATTTATTTATTATGATGAGGAAAGATACACTAACAAGGAGCTTCCTGAAGAAGAAATGACAGGAATAAAATTACCTTTTAAAAGTAAATCTGAAGGGAATAAGTTCAGAAAATGGGTTAATAATAATTATTCTTCCTTTGCAAAAAAAATTGATCTAGAAGAAGAAGGGTCCTGTTCTAACTGTTTTATTCAACAAGCTTGGGAATTATATTATCATGAATATATAAAAACAACCGATGGAAAGAAATTAAATTTCTCTCCTCCAGAGGTGATTATTAAAGTTGAAAAAGTTGAAATTATAGAAAAGACAAATGTTGAAGATTTAACAAACAAAATTGAAGATAAGAACATCCTATCTCAGTATGATATAATTAAGGAGTATTTTATAATTATTGGATGTTTTAAAGAAATAAAGAATGCAAACTCTTACTCATTAAAAATTGAAAAGAAAGGATATTCCACTTCTGTTTTTTATGATAAAAATGCTAAGTGTAATTTTGTTGCTATTGGAGGGTTTGATAAAAAACAGCAAGCACTTTCGGAATTACCTAATATTCAACAAAAAATAGACAAGGAATCATGGATATATACCAAGGTTAAATAGTTCTATCTTTAACCAGATAATATAAAAAGAATCCTGACAACAAAGTAATTGAAACCCCAGCAAGAATCCAAATGTCGGAAGACACAAGGTGATAAATCATCCATAGATTTATTATTGAGAATAAATATGAAATAATATTTCCAAATGGAGCGTTGTATATATCTGACTTCACTACAGTTCTTTCTCTCTCTCTTAAAATAGGAACTCCTAAGACTACTAAAATAGAAAACAGTGACAAACACACTCCTATATACTTAATAATCCATTCAAATGAAGCTGTATTCAACATAATGATTGGCAAGATCATTAAACTAATTAACGCAATATAAGGAGACTGATGTTTATTGCTTTTAGTAAATATCTTAAGAATATTATAATCCTCACCCATTCTTTCTAAAACAGAAGGACCAGCAATCATCATTGAACTTAATGACGCTACCAAAGCAACTCCAAATAATAATGAAAGTGAGGAAGCATATTCTGGAAATATTGAATCTAGTAATACATTTCCTATATCTATTTGGTCTTTTAGTTGAGTTATTTCAACAGAGTATAAGAATACTGAGTTTAATAATAAATACAAAACACTAACAATTAAAGTTCCTACAATAAGTGAATAAGGGATATTTCGTACTGGATCTTCAATCTTAGAAGCAAAATAAACTGAAGCGTTCCATCCAGAATATGAAAAACACACATAAACCAATGAGATTGCAAACTCTGAACTAAAGATTAAATCCCAATCGTTATGTCCATTATTTAATGGGTTAAATACAATTTTTGATGGATTAAAATCTGAGAAATATGCCATTAAAAATGGAGAAAGAATCAAAACAGATATCAATACTATTTTAAGTCTTGTTATTACATTTTGAAAAAAAGAGCCGCTTTTAATCCCTAAAATATGAATACATCCTACTATTAATATTATTAATGTAGCAATCCAAGTTTCTGATAATTGTATGAAATTTGTTGTATATGATCCTATAGCTAATGAGACAGCCGCTATTGGAGCGGAAAAACCAACTATAAAACTTACCCAACCAGCTGTAAATCCTAAACTATCAGAATATATTTTGGAAAGATAATTATATTCTCCACCAGAACCTGAAATTCTTGTTGAGATCTCTGCATATGCAAAAGCTCCAAATAAAGAAATAAGTGCTCCTACAGCCCACAAAACCATAATACTAAACCATGAAGGAATACTCCCAACTTGAAAACCTAAAGAGGTAAAGACTCCTGTTCCTATCATATTTGCTATTACAACATTAATAGCAACATTTCTTGTATATTTCATTCTATTTTTCTAAAAATACTACATGTTTTTCATGCATAGAAGCATAAATTAATTCCGTTAAAATAATTCTCTTTTCGTTGTGAGGTTTGATGCAAATCTATAAAAATATCTGAGATTCTTTTGCATTTACACTCTCAAATACTTTTAAAACTGATTTCCTTCCTTCTTTTCCTAAAGAAATTGAAAATTCATTTACATATAAATTAATGTGATTATCTATTACTTCTTGTTTCATTTCTTGAGAATGACATTTAATAAATTCAGAAGAAGACTCTCTATTTCCAAAAGCATATTTAACACTTTTTCTTAATACTCTCTCAACTTTTTGTTGAGTTTCTAATGGCAGATTTCTTTTTACAACAATACCTCCCAAAGGAATAGGAAGTCCTGTCTCTTCTTCCCAAAACTCGCCTAAATCTTTTACTTTTACAAGTCCTTTATCTTGATAAGTAAATCTGTTTTCATGGATTATTAAACCAGCATCTACACTCCCATTTATTACATCATTCTCAATTTCCGAAAAAAGTGTTTCTACTTTATTTTGATACTCAGGAAAAGCAATATTTAACAACATATTGGCAGTAGTGTACTCACCCGGAATTGCAATCTTACTTTCTGAAGTTAAATTTGTTTCAGGTCTTTTTATTAATAAAGGACCACAATTTCTTCCAAGAGCAGATCCACTATCTAGTAACAAATAATCATTATCACAAAATGTAAAAGCATGATAAGAAAGTTTCGTAATATCTAATTTCCCTTTAAGAGCCCAGGTATTTAACTGTTCAACATCTGCAAAAACCACATCAAATTCCAATCCTTCAGTATCAATCTTATGATGTACTAAAGCGTCAAAAATAAAAGTATCGTTCGGACAAGGAGAAAAACCTAAAGTTAATTTCATAATGTCAGAATAAATTTCTCTACTTCTTTATTTAGATTTGAGATTGCTAATTCTAAATTCCAATTTTCTTTATTTCTGATTTCAACTTTATTAGAAATTGATCTTATCTGTACACAAGGTATTTTAAACTTCTTACAAACTTGAAAAACAGCAGCACCTTCCATACTTTCAATATCAGGGTTTAATCTTTTTACAATTTTATCAATTGATTTCTCATTACCATGAACTGTATTTACAGTAATAGATTTTACTTTTCTTAAAGTAGTTCCCCCTTTAATTTCATAGGAAGTTTTTACATTTTGTTCCGAAAATTCTGAGAAAGAAACTCCATTTTCAAAACCAATTTCCGAGAAGTTATCCTCTACAACTTCCACCACATCACCTATTAAGATATCGGATGAAAAAGACCCAGAAACCCCCATATTGACAACTAGATCATATTCATTTCCTACTAATTCTTTTGTTAAGTTTATTGCAGTATTTACCATACCAACCCCAGTAATTAAATTCGAAAGTAATTTAATTGTTTCAGATGTAATTTCTGAATTAGTAGCTGCAACAATTAGTGTTTTCATATGGCAAATATATGGTATATTTGCAGCCTATTTATAAAAATATGAATGATAATTACAATAAGAATTTAGCTAACAACATCAAATCTGTACTTTCTGAAATAGGAGAAAACCCTAAAAGAGAAGGTCTTTTAAAAACTCCTGAAAGAGTAGCTAAGTCAATAGAATTCTTAACAAATGGATACGATAAAAATCCATCTGAAATCCTGAAATCAGCAATGTTTTCTGAAAATTATAGTCAAATGGTTTTAGTGAAAGATATTGAACTTTACTCCTTATGCGAACACCATATGTTACCATTTTTCGGAAAAGCACATATTGCTTACATCCCAAACGGACATATTGTTGGACTTAGCAAAATACCTAGAATTGTTGATGTTTTTGCAAGAAGACTACAAGTACAGGAAAGGTTAACTGATGAGATAAAAGACTGTTTGCAAGAAACACTTAACCCAAGAGGTGTAGCTATTGTAATTGAAGCGCAACATCTTTGCATGCAAATGAGAGGAGTACAAAAACAACACTCTTCAACTACAACTTCTGCTTTTTCAGGCATTTTTATGTCAGATGAGAAAACTAGAGCAGAATTTATGAATTTAATTAAATAAAACAATGAAAGCATATGTATTTCCTGGGCAAGGAGCTCAATTCCCTGGAATGGGAAAAGACCTTTATGAAGCATCTTCAGATGCGAAACAAATGTTTGAAGAAGCAAACGAAATTTTAGGATTTTCAATTACTGATATTATGTTTGGTGAAGATACAGAAGAGCTTAAACAAACTAAAGTAACTCAACCATCTATCTTTTTACATTCTGTAATTCTAGCAAAAGTTTTAGGAGATTCATTTAATCCAGAAATGGCTGCTGGACACTCTTTAGGAGAATTTTCAGCTTTAGTTTCTTCCGGATATTTATCTTTTGAAGATGGGTTAAAACTAGTATCTAAAAGAGCATTAGCAATGCAAAAAGCCTGTGAACAAAATCCTTCAACTATGGCTGCGGTTTTAGGGTTAGAAAATGAAGTAGTTGAACAAATTTGTTCTGAAATTGAGGAAGTAGTTGTTCCTGCTAATTACAACTGCCCAGGTCAATTAGTTATTTCAGGTAGCAATAAAGGAATAGATATTGCTTGCGAAAAATTAACAGAAGCAGGAGCAAGGAGAGCAATAAAACTTCCTGTTGGTGGTGCATTTCACTCACCACTTATGGAGCCATCCAGAGCAGAACTTGAAAACGCAATTGACTCTACAAGATTTTCTGAAGGGATATGTCCTATTTATCAGAATGTAACAGCAACTGCAATTACAAATCCTGAAGAAATAAAAGAAAATCTAAAGAAACAACTTACTGCATCAGTAAAGTGGACACAAACAATGCATCAAATGATTTCTGATGGATTAACATCTGTAATTGAAGTAGGGCCTGGAAAAGTTTTACAAGGATTATTTAAAAAAGTAGACAGAAAACTAGAAACTTCAAGCGCTAGTTTATAAAGTGTTATTCAGTAATTTTTCTGATTTGGAAAGTTGATGCCAAAGAGAGTTAGTAAAACACTCTTTTAGTTTTTGAGCATGTCGGATATTATGACAATCAGTACCAACAAAAGACACTAAATCATTTTCAATAAGTTGTTTTGCTTTCTCTTTTACTTCAGGAGAATAATACCCGGTAATTGACAATAAATTTAACTGAAGAAAAACTCCTTTATCTCTAAAATTTTCATAATCTTTCAAGTCAAAATACATATATCTTTCAGGGTGAGCTAAAACCACATTATATCCAGAAAGTTGTAACTGAAAAATTATTTCATCAATATTTTTAGGATTATCAATAAAAGGAAATTCAATAAGGATATATTTTGAACCAAAAGTTAAGAATTCACCACTATCTATTTTTTGCTGAAAATCATAATCAACATAATATTCAGAAGATGCCTCAAACTCAACATTAATATTTAATTTCTTTAATGATTTCTTAACTTCTTCCCTGCCATTATTAATTATTTCAGGAGTGTTTTTATAAAAATCACTCATGGTATGAGGAGTAGTGATGATTTTAGAAAACCCTAAATCATTTAAAGCAAGTATCAACTCTAAAGATTCATCTAAACACTGAGAACCATCATCTATTGCTGGAATTAAATGGGAATGCATATCTGTTTTAAGAACAGAAAAATCTTTCGGATCTAGGTGTACATCTTTTTTAGAAAACCATTTTAGCATTAACCGTATTGTTCTTTGTAATATTTTTGGTAATCCCCAGAAGTGATATTATCCATCCATTTATCATTATCTAAATACCACTTTATTGTTTTACTTAAACCTTCTTCAAATTGAAGTGAAGGTTCCCATCCAAGTTCATTTTTAAGTTTTGTAGCGTCAATTGCATATCTCTTATCATGTCCTGGCCTATCCGTAACATAGGTAATTAATTTTTCAGCAGATCCATCAGGATTTCCTAAAAACTCATCCATTTGCTTACACATGACCTTTATCAGATCGATATTTGTCCATTCATTAAATCCTCCAATATTATAAGTTTGTGAATTTTTCCCGTCATGATAAATCACATCAATTGCTCTGGCGTGATCTACTACATATAACCAATCTCTAGTAAATAATCCATCACCATAAACTGGAAGAGGTTTTGAGGTTTTTATATTATTTATAAATAAAGGAAGTAGTTTTTCCGGAAATTGGTTTGGTCCGTAGTTATTTGAACAATTAGAAATTACATATGGCATTCCGTACGTATTGCCATAAGCTCTTACAAAATGATCAGAACTTGCTTTGGAAGAAGAATACGGAGATTGAGGATCGTAAGAAGTAGTTTCTAAAAACAATCCTGTATCTCCTAAACTTCCATAGACTTCATCTGTAGAAACATGGTAAAATAATTTACCTTCTTCATTACCCTTCCAATGATTTTTTGCTGCATTCAATAAATTAACTGTACCAACAACATTCGTCATAATAAATTCCATAGGATTAGTAATTGACCTGTCTACATGGCTTTCAGCTGCTAAATGAATTACTCCATCAAAATCATATTTATCAAATAAATTATTGATAAAATCCTTATCTACAATATCTCCCTTTTCAAAAATATAGTTGTCTGAGTTTTCTATATCAGAAAGATTTTCCAAGTTTCCTGCATATGTAAGTTTATCCAAATTTACAATTTTATAGTCAGAATATTTATTTACAAAAAGTCTTACTACATGAGAACCAATAAATCCCGCTCCACCTGTTATTAATATCGTTTTTTTCATTTTTGAGTTTTTATTTCTTGCAAATATAAATAATTATCAGTTAATTAATTCGTTAGAAAAACTTAAAGAAAATGTAAATTAGCAAAAAATTAAATTATGAAGAGATTTCTTTTATATATTTTCCTGTTTCTAAGCTTAAATATAATATCACAAGAGAAAAATATAAATAGCAAAATAATAACTTTTGATTACACTTATCAGGTGCCAATTAATGAAATGGCAATTGATTTTGGTCATAACTCATCATTAGGATTCAATTATTTGACGAATAATAATAATTTATTAATCGGATTAGATGCAAATTTCATGTTTGGAAAAAATGTGAAAAATGATAGCCTTTTACGAAATATCGCTACGGAAGAAGGTTGGTTAATAAATTTAAGTGGTGAATTAGATGCAATTCTTTTGTATGAAAGGGGTTGGAACTCTCATTTTCTCTTTGGAAGATCATTTCTTTTTCAGGAGAACAACCTAAGTGGTATTTATGTTTATGGGGGGGTAGGTTATTTACAACATAAAATCAGGTTGGAGAGTAACAGGACAGACCTCCCTCAAATTGAAGATGAATACATAAAAGGGTATGACAAGTTTACAAATGGTATAAGCTCAAAAATTTGTGTAATCTATAAACATTTCTCAAATCACAACAATGTACAATATTATGTCGGTGCCGAATTTATAAATGCTTTTACAAAAAACAGAATAGCGTATAATTTTGCTACAATGGAAGAATATGATAATGATTTAAAATTTGATCAATTAATAGGTGTCAAATTTGGTGTTATTATCCCTATCCACAGAAATAATGAAGAGAAATTCCATTATTTTTAATGAGTTTTTTATATAACATATTTATTATTGTTTACAAATTCGGAATTGGTATTTTATCTGTTTTTGATGAAAAGACAAAACAAATAGTTACAGCTCAAAAAGATTTAAAAACTAGAATATATAATGCAACCAAAAATCATGAAAACATTGTTTGGTTTCATGCATCATCATTAGGAGAGTTTGAACAAGGAAAATCTGTAATAAAGTTATACAGAAATGAAAATCCTACACATAAAATTCTTCTTACATTTTATTCTCCTTCTGGATATAATATTGTAAAAAATAATGAGATCGCAGATTGGGTATTTTATCTGCCACACGATACAAAAAGAAATGCTGTTTTCATGTATGAAAATGTAAATCCTATTAAAGTAATATTTATTAAATATGAGTTTTGGTTTAACTACATTCAAACTCTTTACAAACAAAAGATTCCGATATACTTTATATCTGTTGTGTTAAGAAAGGAACAATATTTTTTTAAAATTTATGGGAGATGGTTTGCAAAACAATTACAAAAAGTAGATCACTTCTTTGTGCAAGATACAAATACTTCAGATTTACTAAAATCAATAAATATTAATGATGTTACAGTTTGCGGAGATAGTAGGTTTGATACAGTAATTTCAAATTCTGAAGAGACCTTTGAAAGTAAAATAATAGAAAAATTCTGCAATAAACAACAAGTACTAATAGCTGGATCTGCATGGGGAAAAGATATAGATTTACTCAAAAATATTCCTGAGGGAATAAACTACAAAATTATTATTGCTCCACATGAATTGAATCAGATTGATAAACTGAAGAAATTGAAAAATTCTGTTTTACTATCTGAAATTAATGATGTAAATGTAACAGATAAAAAAATATTAATTATTGACAAAATTGGTGTTTTATCCAAAATTTACAGATTTGCAGACATAGCATATATTGGTGGTGGTTTCGGAAAAGGAATACATAATTGTTTGGAAGCAGCTGTGTATAATATTCCTATTCTTTTTGGTCCAAATCATCATAACTTTATTGAAGCAACAGATTTAATTTCTATAGGCATTGCTAAAGAGGTAAACTCTAGTGAGAGCTTGATAAAAGAAATAAAATATCTCAGAGAAATTAATGTAAAACCATTAACTGAGAAATATTTTAAGGAAAAGTCTGGCAGCTCAAAGTACATTGTAAAACACATATGATACAAAAGTGTATCTTTGCCAAATAAAATATTCAACATGAAAACACATAAATTATTTTTAGGAACAATTTTATTATCTTTCTTTATTTTAATTTCTTGCCAAGAAGATAAAATCATTGAAACAGGAACGGTTACTTCTCAGGATTATATTTTTGCAGAAAACTTATTTAATGATGTTGGTAGAATTGTTGAAGATGCTTTTTATGATAACGGAGAAAGTAAAACTTGTCCTTCTTATACATTGATGAATGCAGATACTTCTGATATGGATACAATTGTTGTCGATTTTGGAGATGGAATACCAGATGATTGTTTAAGCTATGGTAAAGAGAGAAGAGGAAAAATAATAATTACTTATACAGGAAAATATAGAGATTCTTTGTCTGTTATAACTACTACTTTTGATCATTATTATATTAATGATAATTGTATACAAGGAACAAGAAGAGTTACAAATAACGGAAGAAACTCAAACGGAAATGTAAATTACACCATTGAAATTATTGATGCAAGTATAAGTGGTAGTGGAACTATACATTGGGGGTCTATTAGGAATAGAGAGTGGATTGAAGGCTTTAGTACTTTTGCTAATCCTTTTGATGATAAATATATTATTACAGGAGCCTCTAGCGGAAATAGCAGTAGTGGTAGAGATTTTGATGTCTCAATCACAAAAGATTTGTATGTAGATTTATCTTGTATGACACAAAACTCTTGCATCATAACAAGTGGTGAAGTTGAGTTAATTCCTGAAGGCTTTAGCAACAGAATTATTAATTACGGAGATAGTATTTGCAATTGTAATTTTTCTGTAACACTAAATGGAAATGAATACTTTATTGTAGTAAATTAAGCTGCTTTTAACTTAATTAAGGAAGATTTATCTAATTTATTCTTTGCATAAGAAAGAGTAAGTTTAAATTCCTTCTTCTCTTTTTCTGATGGCAAATCAAACATTGCATCTAACATTATTTCTTCACAAATTGATCTTAAACCTCTAGCTCCTAGTTTATACTGAATAGCTTTCTCTACAATAAAGTCTAAAGATTTTTTCTCCACAGAAAATCTTACATCATCCATTTTAAACAATTTTGTGTATTGTTTAATTATCGAGTTTTTTGGATCAGTTAATATCATTCTAAGTGCATCAGCATCTAAAGGGTTTAGATAAGAAAGAACTGGCATTCTTCCAATTAATTCCGGAATAAGACCAAAACTTTTTAAATCTTGTGGTAAAATATATTGTAATAAATTTTCCTTGTCTACTTGTTCTTTTGTTTGAGAAGAATATCCAATTGCTTGAGTATTTAATCTTTTTGCAATATGTTTTTGTAGACCGTCAAAAGCACCTCCACTAATAAATAAGATATTCTTAGTATCCACCGGAATCATTTTCTGGTCCGGATGTTTTCTTCCTCCCTGAGGAGGTACGTTTACTATAGTTCCTTCTAGTAATTTTAACATTGCTTGCTGAACTCCCTCACCACTTACATCACGTGTAATTGAAGGATTATCACTTTTACGAGCAATTTTATCTACTTCATCAATAAACACAATTCCTCTTTGTGCTTGTTCTACATTATAATCTGCAGCTTGTAATAATCTTGTAAGAATGCTTTCAACATCTTCACCTACATAACCCGCTTCTGTCAATACAGTTGCATCTGCAATACAAAAAGGTACTTGCAATAATTTAGCTATTGATTTAGCTAATAATGTTTTTCCTGTTCCTGTCTCTCCTACTAAAATGATATTTGACTTTTCAATTTCAATTTCATCTTCAGAAATTTCAGGTTGTAAAATTCTTTTATAATGGTTATAAACCGCTACTGATAAAACTTTTTTAGCTTGTTCTTGTCCAATAACATATTCATCCAAATGAAATTTTATTTCTTGAGGTTTTAATAATCTTGCAGATTGATCAAGAGAATCTTCTTCATCAGATTCTATTTCAAGAATATTATAAGCTTGTTCAATACATCTATCACAGATATGTGCAGAAATCCCTGCAATTAATACATCTGTATCTTGTTTATTCTTTCCGCAAAAGGAACATTTTACAAGCTCTTTTGATTCCATTATTTATTCCTTACTAAAACTTCATCAATCATACCATACTCTTTTGCTTCCTGAGATGTCATCCAATAATCTCTATCTCCATCTTCCCAAACTTTATCAAAATCTGTACCTGAGTGATTAGAAATGATTTCATAAAGTTCTTTTTTCAATTTCTGAATTTCTCTTGCAGTAATTTCGATATCAGAAGCTTGTCCATTTGCACCACCAAGTGGTTGATGAATCATAACTCTTGAATGTTTTAATGCAGTTCTTTTTCCTGTAGCACCCGCACAAAGTAAAACAGCTCCCATTGATGCGGCCATACCCGTACAAATTGTAGAAACATCTGGATTAATATATTGCATTGTATCGTAAATACCTAAGCCGGCATAAACACCTCCACCTGGGGTATTCAAATAGATTCTTATTTCTCTTTCTGCATCTGCAGATTCTAAAAATAAGAGCTGAGCCTGAATGATATTTGCAACATAATCATTAATAGGAACACCTAAAAAAATGATTCTGTCCATCATTAACCTTGAAAAAACATCCATTGAAGCGACATTCATTTGTCTTTCTTCAATAATTGTTGGAGAAATATAATTTCCGTGCATTGATGTAAATTCATCTAGATGAAGACTACTAATCCCCATATGATTTGTTGCGTATTTTCTAAACTCTTTTGAATAATCCATAATAATTTTATTTTTCTGATGCTAATTTAACAAAATCATCATAAGAAATAGCCTTTTCTGTAAGTTTGAAATTTTCTTTATAAATTTCTAATGTTTTTTGGTCATATAACTGATCGTAAACTTTCTTCCTTTCATCTTCTTTCATCAAAATAGAAGCGACAATTTCATTCATTTTATCTTGCTCCGGAACTGGCTGTCCATACTGTTGCATTTGCATTGCTATTAAAGATGCTGTCTGATTCTCAACTTCAGAAGCTTCAACTTTTACATCAAATTTTTCTAAAATATTATTTTCTATTAGTTGCCATCTTAAAGATTTCTGATACATGTCATACTCACTTTCAATTTGCTCTAAAGTTACTGCTTGCTCAGAAGTTTGTACTAACCATTTTTTAAGAAATTCATCTGGCATATCAAACTTAATTTTATCAATTAAGTAAGAAACTACATCATTTTTAAGCATTCTGTCCGACTCAGCAATATATGATTTTTCTGCTTCTTCTTTAATTCTGGATTTAAATTCTTTTTCAGTTTTTACAGAGTCTTTTCCGTAAACTTTCTCAAACAATTCTTCATTCAGTTCTGCAGGAATTAAATTAGAAATTGTTTTAACTGTAAATTGAAATTCTTCAGAAGTTAAATCATGTAACTGTTCATGAGTTATATTTAACATTGCACTTAAATCTGCATGGTTTGTAAAAGCCTTCATTACATTTACTTTAAATGAATCTCCGGATTTTACTCCAACAAACTGTTTTTTAATCTTTTTATCTGCAATAAAATCCATAGAAACAGTAGCTTCATTTCTAACACCATTATTCATTACATTTCCATCAACATCTAATTGTACAATTTCACAAAAGACTAAATCACCATCTTTTGAAACTTCAGGATTACTCATTTTACCAAATCTTTTTGCAATATCATTTGAGTATTGATCTACAATCTTTTTATCTGCTTCAATTTTATAGTAATTTACTTTATCCTTCTTTGTGATTTTTACATCTAGTTCAGGAGCTAAACCTATTTCAAAATCAAAATTAAAAGTTGTATCATTTTCCCAATCTACCTCTTGTGATTTATTTGGCATAGGAGAACCTAAAACTTTCACTTTTTCTTCTGTAATATATTTATATAGTTCTTCTTGTAATAATTTATTTACTTCATCTACTAAAACAGCTGTACCGTATTGTTTCTTTATCATTCCTTTTGGAATTTTCCCCTTCCTGAAACCAGGGATCTCTGCAGTTTTTCTGTAATCAGTAAGTATTTTATCTACTTTTTCTTGATAATCTTCAGGAGTTACTACTACTTTTAATGAAGCTTGTAAATCGTTAATATTAGTTTTTGTAATTTTCATGTTAAATGTTTGTTAAAATGGTCGGCAAAAATACAATTTATTATCTGATAAAGAGATAATTATTTACTTTTTAGAAAATTAGTGAAAAAGTCTATTATTTTTCGGAGATAACGGTTAGATCATCTAATTTAATAACTTTTAAATAACCTTCTATTTTGAATATCAATCTCTCTTTCGGAAAATTCTGAGAATGAACATAAATATTAAATTCCTTGACTAAAAAATACTAAAGACTTTATTTATTATGCATAAAGTTGCAAATATAAATTTTGTAAGTTTGTAATTAAAATTAATAAAATGCTAAAACAAATTTTTCTAATCTTACTTGTAGGATGTTTCTCTTTTAATTCTACATCACAATGCGTCCCAGACACTATTTATCAAGATTCGTTGCCAAATGTTTGGCCATCTAGCGGATTCCCAGACGGAATGGTAGGTGTTAGCTATTCTCAATCATGGGATATGAAAACTCCTGCTACATTATTAGACGCTGCTTTAGGAGATAGTTCTATTGTAACAGTAGACACCTTGGGAAGCACAATTTATATTGGAGATTGGCTTGTAGATAGTGTAGTAACAATAGATGTGTACGATATTCCTCCTGGCCTTATAGTTGAGTGTAGCTCTCCAGGTTGCAGTTATCCAGGTGACCAAGTAGGATGTGCTAATATCTCTGGAATTCCTACAACTATTGGCACATATTCTACAGATATTGTTACAAATCTATATACACATGGTGTAGTTACTATAACTGTTGGAGGTGTCCCATTAACCGTTCCAGTAGAATTAGATTATTTCTCTGTAACTGGTACATATGATACGATTCATAGATATACTATAACAATAGTAGAAGCAACCTCAATTGTTGAACAGAATAATAATCTAGAAATTTCAAACATTATAAATCAAAACAATAATCTATACTTTGATGTCTATTCTAGTAATTCTGATATATACAATTTTATAATTACCGATATGTTAGGAAGAAACATCTACACTTCTGATTTATTAGTTAATTCTGGGGAAAACACTCATAATATTGCTAAATATATTGAAAATGGTATATATATTATTACACTAAAGAACGACACTAATTCATTTTCTGAAAAAATAAGAATCACTTCTTCAAACTAAAGTTATATCATGAAGAAAATTGCTCTGATATTTTATATCTTACTATGCAGCTCAAATGTATTTTCTCAGAGTGTAATTGGAAAAGTGACAGACATTAACAATATTCCAATAGAAGATGTAAATATTTCAACAAAAAATGGAATTGGATACTCAACAGATAATCAAGGAAATTATATTTTAAATCTCTCCAAAGGAAATCATATAATTAGCTTTCAACATGTCAGTTTTTCAAAACAAGACATTAGTGTTAAATTATCTAAAGGAAAAAAAAAGACACTGAACGTTATTTTATTAGAGAATAGTAATATGTTGTCAGACATAGAAATAGATTCCAAAAAGGAAGAAAACAACATCTCTCAAGTGTTGTCTATTGATGTTATTAATGAAGACTTCTTCTTAGAAAAAGCTAATACTGATGTTTCTGTAATTGTAAATCAAATATCCGGATTAACATTAAACGATAAACAAGTACATATTAGAGGTGGAAGTGGATGGAATCCAATGGCAGGATCTAGAGTTTTATTTTTAATTAATGACAATCCTCTATTAACAGGAAATATGGGTCAAATCCCCTGGGACTTAATACCGATGGAGAATATAAAAGAGATAGAAATTATTAAAGGAGCTTCTTCAGCAATATATGGATCTTCTGCTCTTAATGGAGTGGTTAATATAAAAACAAAATCAGCTAACCAGAAAGAAATTGATAAACATCCTTTCCAAGGATATACTCAGGTAAATAGCCTTTATGGATATTATGATTCCCCTAATAGAAAAGAATTAGTTTGGTGGAAAGGTAAAAACGAATTTATTAATTTCGATTTATTACATACAGAAATATTTGACAATACTTCTATCTTTATTAGTGGAAACTACTACAAGGATGATGGATATAGAATGGGGCAAAATATTCTTAGAAAACGAGTCTCATC
>CABXPN010000017.1 GCA_902514225.1 uncultured Bacteroidota bacterium | reverse complement strand
GTTGCCCCGTATTTACTAAACTATAACCAGATGAAGCAGATGAACCTGTACCATCCGCAAATTGCAGAGTATAGTTTGTTGTCATTTGCACTCTACCTGTTCTTCTTAAATCATAATTAGCAGAAAGACCTTTTGATGTACCAAAGTCAATATTCTGATACATCATATAAGTAGCTGGGTAAGCAGATATTACATTTGTTACATTAAGCATGTCTCTTAACTCTTTATAAAATAAAGAAATTTTAAGAGCAGATGATAAAGATAATTTCTTAGCAAATCCTAATTCATAATCAATAACTTTTTCAGGTTTTAAATCTGGATTATTTAATAAAGCTCCTACATTATCTTCCATATATAAATAATCTAAAGGTTCGATTCTGTTAGATTGAGGAGGTCTTTGTGTTAATACATCATAGTGTGCAAAGAACTGAGCTTCATCCGAAATTGGAAAAGAAAATGCAATTCTTGGCATAAATACAGTTTCTGGGTTATAATCTGCAAAAGCATCATCTGTTTTATATCCTTTTACTGCATCTGAAGGATTTAGTAATAAAGGAGCAATTTTACCTTCAGCAGCTTCCGCTAATAATGTTGGATCAGAAATCTGAACTCCATTTTCATTATACCAAACATCTCCGTTTCTGTACCCTACAATTCTGGTAGGAACTTCAATATTATCTACATATACATTAAAATCGTCACCAATTGATGTTGGATGAGAACCCCCCGCTAAAGATAATGCGTCTTCATGATCTGCAAATTTAGCTTCATACAATAAATACTTATCTTTTAATACTGGCTGATTAGCATCATAATTATCAATACGCAATCCTATATTGAATAATAAATCATTAATAGCAAATTTATCTTGTATATAACCAGCAGTATAAATAGGATTAAATGCAGCTACATGTCTGCTTAGTTGGTTTTCTGTAATAACATCTCCATTACTATTAATGTAATCACCATCGATATTTCTTCTTCCAAAATAATCTGCAAGAGTAGGAACACCTGAAACAGGATTACCAAAAGCATCAAAACCATAATAATATACATACGAGCTACCATTATTTAATAATTCGTTTGCACTAAAGAAATTTAAACTTAATTGATCAGGATCTAAATTATCAACATCTATCCAACTAACCTCATCAATTGTTTGTCCATAAACATCAGTATATCCTGATTCTATTAAAGATTCTCTTAAATTGAAATCGAATACGGATTGTTCTGATTCTACAAATAATCTATCGTAATTTACCGTATCTTGATATACTCCATTTATGTCGTATACCGGATGAGGATTATTTAAATCTCTGTCGGAGATATGTTTATTTGTAAGTAATCTTGCAAGCGTCCATAAAGATGTTGTAGAAGCTCCCCAATACATATCTTTTCTTTCTTCTCTTTCAAAACCAAAAGAAATTTCATGATTACCTACATCAGCAGATGCAGAAAATTTTATAGTATTCTGTATGTTTTTTGTTTTCCTAGCGGTTGTATATTGAGTCCCCCAATTTCCATATAATGAATATACTGAAGCAGGACTTTCACCATTTCTTAACCCCTGTCCTTGTAAATCATACTGGGTTCTGATTATTCCATCTGCTCCATATCCAAAAGAATAAGGAGAAGCTAAACTATATTCTTCAAACATATCATAGAAAGACTGAGTGTACTGAGAACCTTGTATATTAGAAGCATTTGTACCATCAAATTCATATAAAGTATCCCTCCAACCACTTAAAATCTGGCCTGAATAAGGAATCCCAGTAATAGTATCAATAGCTACTCCATTTGAATAAACAGGAGCTTTATATGTAGTAAATTTACCTACATGCCCGTATTTAAATAAATCAGTATCATAATTATCAAAATCTTCATGGAATGTTCTTTCAAAATTAGAAGTATAATCTGCTTGTAATGTAATAAAAGCATTTTTTATAAGGTTAGAGGATTTTTCTGAATTAGACTGCTCGTCTCCAAACTTCTGAGTTAACCTTCCGAACAATCTGTATGTTTCTTCTGTTGATACACTATTATTTTCCGAAGAAAACATAGACCTCCAATAATAATAGTTTCTACTATAGTTATTATAATATGTACCACCAATAGAAAGGAAAGTATTCTTAGAAGGTTTAATGTCTAATTTCCCCGAAAAATTAAATCTTCTTTCTCCAGAATTTTGTTTTGCTTGTACATTTTCAAAACAAGAATCAACTAAAAAGTCTGAACTACTTAAAAAACCAGCTGTTGCATTAGGGGCAATGACAAAAGGGGTAGACTTTAAACTATCTAAGACATAATCTCTCACCTTCCACATGCCAATTGCAGATGGGTCAGAATCATCAACTGTTCTAAACTCTCCTGACAAAAAGAAACCTATAACAGAATTTCCTTTAGAACCATCTGAATTTGTTTTTCTATAAATAGGCCCAGACAATGCAAATCCTAATAAATCATAATTATAATCATCAAATAATCTTGACGATTCATATTCTAAAGATCCAAATAATTTATTTGAAGGCCCCTTTGTTGTAACAACAATCATCCCTCCGGTTGCATCCCCATACTTAGCTTCTAAACCACCCGTTACAACAGTAATTTGCTCAATTGCAGAAGTAGGAATCCCCAAACTTCCTCTTACCTTAATACCATCAACAATATAAGAAGTTGCATCCGAACGAGAACCTCTAACATTAATATCATCTCCCTCATCTTTTTGGTAAATACCTGCAGTTGTAGAAGCAATAGAGTTTACACTCTTTGTTGGTAAAGCTACAATTTCTTTTGCAGTTTTAGTTTCTCCGGATATGTTCCCCTGGTCAATCAATGGCTTTGTAAATCCTTTCACCTCAATCTCATCTACCAAAACCCCTTCCGTCATACGAATAGCGTTATCACCAGTTAGGTAAGTAATTTTATTTGCAGACACAACTACTCCTTCCAAAGAAAAGGTAGTAAATCCTGCAAAAGATGCTTTAACGGTATAAGTACCAGGATCAATTGGTTTAATAGTAAAACTACCATCCAATCCAGTAGAGGTTCCACCTTGTTGAACTCCGTTTTTCATGATAACCACATTGGCAAAATCAACAGGAGCTCCAGTAGCTCTGTTTGTAATAACTCCTTTAAGAGTTCCTGTTTGTGAGAACGCAAGAGTAGAGAATAATCCTAAAATTGCTGTTAAATATATCTTTCTAAACATAGGTAATAAATGTTATTTTTTATATTAATTTCAAAGGCGGTAAAGATAATAACTTTTTACCTTTACACAAATAATTTCATCATCTATTATTTCTATTAATTTATTTGTAAAATTGCAGTATGAAAAAAATTTACATTTTACTTGTTTCAATATCTGTATTTATATCTTGCCAAGATAAAGATGACTTTATTAGAGAGGTTTATGTAAATATTGAAATTCCTGTAAATCAGCCCGAATTTTCTGATTTGGATGCAATAGGAAACTCTATTTTTGTAAGCGGAGGAGTGAAAGGAATTATTATTTATCATGCAAATGTAAACGACTATCGCGCCTTTGATAGGAGTTGCAGTTTCGAGCCTTCTACCGATTGCGCTTATATTGACTCAATCAACTCAATAGTAGCATCTTGTTCTTGTTGTAGTTCTAAGTTTTTAATAGACCAAGATGGAGTTACAGCAAACGGCCCTGCACTATTACCTCTAAAAGAATATTTTACTTCTTTTTCTGGAGGGATCCTTAGTATTAGAAACTAAAAAATCCCGATCTCTCGGGATTTAATAATGTATTTATAGTATTTAATATCTGTAATACTCTGGTTTGTATGGACCTTCAACCGTAACACCAATATATTCTGCTTGGTCAGGTCTTAAAGTTTCTAATTCCACACCAATTTTTTCAAGATGTAATCTTGCAACTTTTTCATCCAAATGTTTAGGAAGCATATATACTTCATTCTTATATGCAGATGTGTTATTCCAAAGTTCTAATTGTGCCAACACCTGATTTGTAAATGAGTTTGACATAACAAATGAAGGATGTCCTGTTGCACAACCTAAATTAACTAATCTACCTTCAGCTAGTAAAATAATATCTTTACCGTCAATTGTGTACATATCAACCTGAGGTTTTACTGTGTTTTTTGTATGTCCCCAATTATTATTTAACCAAGCTACATCAATTTCATTATCAAAATGACCAATATTACAAACAATAGTTTTGTCTTTCATACTCTCAAAATGACGAGATTGAATAATATCTTTATTACCAGTAGTTGTAACAATGATATCTGCATTTTTACATGCATCATCCATTCTTTTTACTGCAAAACCATCCATAGCTGCTTGCAGGGCACAAATAGGATCAATTTCAGTTACAATTACTCTTGCTCCTGCACCTCTGAGTGAAGCAGCAGAACCTTTACCAACATCACCATAACCAGCAACAACAGCAACTTTACCAGCCATCATTACATCAGTCGCTCTTCTTATCGCGTCTACTAAAGATTCTTTACATCCATATTTATTGTCGAATTTAGACTTTGTAACAGAATCGTTAATATTTATTGCAGGGAGGGTAAGTGTCCCTTTCTCCATCCTTTCATATAATCTGTGGACTCCAGTTGTAGTTTCCTCAGAAAGACCTTTTATTTCATTAACCATCTCTGGAAATCTATCTAAAACCATATTGGTTAAATCTCCCCCATCATCTAAAATCATATTTAATGGTTTTTCATTTTCAAATGCTGTAAGAGTTTGTAAAATACACCAATCAAATTCTTCTTCATTCATTCCTTTCCAAGCAAAAACAGGAACTCCTGTTGCAGCAATTGCTGCAGCTGCCTGATCTTGTGTGGAAAATATATTACAAGACGACCAAGTAACCTCAGCCCCTAAATGAACTAAAGTTTCTATTAAAACTGCTGTTTGTATTGTCATATGTAAACAACCAGCAATCCTAGCTCCGGCTAATGGTTTACTGTCTCCATACTCTTCACGAGTAGCCATTAACCCTGGCATTTCTGCTTCAGCTAATGTTATTTCTTTTCTTCCCCATTCTGCTAGGGCAATATCTTTTACTTTATACTTCATAGTTTCTGTTTCCATTATATATTTTTTCAGGTCGGCAAATATAAGCATATTTATTACTTTAGCCACATATAAAGAATGATATGCCACTACTCTCTAAAACGGAAGAAAATAACGCTACAATTTTAATTTGGGAATTAACCGAGTCTATTCAGGAATTAGAAAAAATATCAAGTTTCAGTAATACATCTCACTTGCATTCAGAAAAGAGAAAAAAGGAATTTATTTCTAGTAGGTTATTATTAAAAGAATACAACTCAGACTTACAAATTAGCTATACCGAGAATGGATCTCCTATTTTAAGTAATGAAGAATTTATATCAATCTCACACTCTGCAAATTTAATTGTTATTGCTGTGAGTAAAAAAAATATAGGTGTTGATATTCAGGAAATATCCGAAAAACCAAAAAAATTATTTTCGAAATTTGTCAATTCTCATCATACTAATTTGTCTAAAGAAAAATGTACTTTAGTTTGGAGTATTAAGGAATCTGTTTTTAAATATCATAAAATTGGTAATGTAGATTTTAGAAAGGATATATACATTCCTTCTTTTACAGAAAAAGGAAAAGGAAAACTCGAAATTACATTTAAGAATAAAGTAACACTTTCCGCTTTTTATAAAAGAATAAACAATTACTATTTATCGTATGTTTGCAATTATAAATGACAAAGATTTATCAACATATAATAGATTGTAAAAAAGAAAATAAAAAACTTTTTGCGATTCTTATTGACCCGGACAAACAAACTAAGGAAAGTTTACTAGAAATTATAAGAAAATCAAATTTGGCAAATGTAGATTTGTTTTTTGTAGGAGGAAGTTTGCTTACCAACAACTCTCTCGATTTTTGCGTTACGATTATAAAACAGAATTGTAAAATACCTGTTTTACTTTTCCCAGGAAATGCAATGCAGGTAAACAATAAAGCGGATGGGATTCTTTTTCTTTCATTAATTTCTGGTAGAAATTCAGAATTGTTAATAGGTAATCATGTAATCACAGCTCCTATTCTAAAAAAATCTGAGATTGAAGTGTTGTCTACTGGATATATGCTGATTGATAGTGGAAAAGCAACATCTGTATCTTATATGAGTAATACCACTCCTATTCCTCACGATAAAGATGATATTGCAGTTTGTACGGCAATTGCTGGAGAGATGCTTGGATTAAAAATGATTTATATGGATGGGGGAAGTGGAGCAATAAATACTGTCTCAGAGAAAATGATTGCCTCCGTTACAAAAAATATTAATATACCTTTAATAATTGGAGGAGGCATCAACTCTGCAGAAAAAGCAAAAGAAAAATGTAAAGCAGGAGCAGATATTATTGTAGTTGGAAATGCTATTGAAAAAGAAAATGGATTAATTCAAAAAATTACAAATGCAATTCATAACTTTAAAAATATATAATATATTTGTCAAACAATACAAAATTAATAATTATGGGGTTTTTAAACTTTTTTAGAGGAATATACGGAAAGATGAGTAAAAGCAGATATCATATTGATGAAGTAAAATATGATTTTGATGAATATGATAGGAATCCTGCAGATACTGGGAAGAAGTTAACTACACTAAAATTTGATATGTCATATATAACAGGAAAGGTGTATTGTCGTGCAGGAACAATTGGATATCATAAAAATGGCAAGAAGGATGGAATGCATAAAATGTGGAATGAATCTCATGTTGATTATCCCATAATATATATGGGTCTTTGGAAAATGGGAAATAGAGAAGGTTCTCATAAATGGTATGATCGATGGAATGTTGAGTTGCAGCATGAAATTAATTATAAAATGGACATATTAGATGGATTGGAAAGATGTTGGTATAGGGGACAATTAATAAAGCAAATTAAATGGGAAAATGGAAAATTGATGGAGATGAAAGAATGGGACGAAACAGGAAAACCTATAAATAGAGATAGCAGAGGCATATCGATACTTTGAGTAATCCCCAGAAAAAACAACTATCTAATGAGTCTTACACATATCTTCATCAACAACAAAAAAGTAATCCGCATTACCAATTAATTCTTCATCAAACTGTGATATATCTTCTTGTTCGACAACTTCAATAGTTACAATATTTAAATCCGGATTCAATTGTAATAGATACCACATTATTGACTCATGAAATCTAGAATGATACGAACCATTATAATGTAGGAATCTTGTATCTTCTTTCATATTCTTCTGAATAAAATACGCCATGGTAGCATCTTTTATTGCTTGCGATTTCGGTAAATTTTCTCCACCATGTCCTTCTGCCATTACTGATATTTCTTTATAGCAATGTAAAGAGGTGTCGTAATCTATTGGAAGTGGAGCGATAAATTGTTTTGATGTTTTAGGCAAATATTCTAAAGTATCTATTCCAAATCGATAAACCATATTTGCAAATCTTCTTGGAATATTAGTCGCTACAAAATGTAGGTTATTTTCTTTTGCAAAACTTAAAAGCGGGCGATAATCTGTTTTGTGATTTGGCCATATTTTCGCTTCTTTTTCAAAATCTTTTTCTCTAATAAACCCTAACAAATACTCATCCAATACAACTTGATTGTCTGATTCTATCATTTCGGCACCAAGCATTAGATTCTCTCCATGTTTTTCAAAAAGACTTTTTGTGAGTTCTAATTGCAACCAATGAGAAATCGGGTCATTATGATTTTCTCCGAACAAAACTACATCTGCTTTTGCGCACGACTGACTAAATATTCGATAAGATACTTTTTTTCCATCTGCATTATAAATCTGAAACGCTTTGTCTTGAGAAAAACCTACTGTCACAAATAAACTTAATACTCCTAAGATGATTATATTCTTTTTCATCAAATTGTTTTTTAATTTCTAAATCCGTGCAAACTTATACATTTTCGTATTTTTGGCTCTTTATTAATGGAAGATATAATAAATATATTCTCAAATCTGGAGTTTAATTGGAACATTATTGAAAGTGTTGCTGTTTTCTTTTCTGTAGTATATGTAATACTTGCTGCTAAAGAAAATATTTGGTGCTGGCCAGCTGCTTTTATTTCTGTTTGTTGTTATATTTTTATATGCTTTACTGCCAAATTGTATCCAGAGACAGGTCTTCAAGTATTTTATTTGATAATGGCAGTTTATGGATATTTTATGTGGAACAAATCAGATAAAGAACAAATAAAAGAATGGTCAGAATACAAACACCTTTTCATTATACTTATTGGTGCAATCCTTACTTTTTTTATGGGATTTTATTTCACTACTTATACCAATTCACAAATGCCAATTGTAGATTCGTTTACAACAGTTTTTTCTGTAATTTCTACATATATGGTTACCAAAAAAGTTTTAGGAAATTGGCTGTATTGGATTGTAATTGATGCTGTTTCTGTTTATCTTTATTATAGTAGAGATTTACATTTAACTTCATTGCTGTTTGTAGTTTATACCATTATTGCAATTTTCGGATATTTTGCATGGATTAAGAAAATGAAACATGCTTAAAATAATTGTTACAGGGCCTGAGAGCTCTGGAAAAACAACTCTTTGTAAAGAAATCTCAAATCAATTTAATATTCCTTTTACAACAGAATATGCTAGAGAATATCTTAAAAAAAAAGGAGTAAATTATAATCAATCAGATTTATTAGAAATTGCAAATGGACAATTTATATCAGAAGGTGGATTAAATCAACAACTATCCCTTCAAGACACCGACCTTATCACCATAAAAATTTGGAGTGAATATAAATACGGAAATTGCGATAATTGGATTTTAGATCAAATTGAAAAACAAAAATCAGAAAACAGATTTTATCTTTTATGCAAGCCCGATATTCCATGGAAAGCAGATCCTCTCAGAGAAAATCCCACAAATAGAGAAGAACTTTTTACAATATATAAAGAAGAATTAGAAAAATTAAAACACAATTATGTTATTATAGAAGGTGAAGAAAGGATTAAAAATTCTATTTCAAAAATCTCCAGTTTAATGTCCAATAATTAAAATCTAATTGTATTTTTGTTTCATCTTAAAAGGGGTGCTAACTAAGCTGAGATCATACCCATTGAACCTGAGGTGGTAATTCATCATAGGGAAATGAGTTTTCATTAAATTAACATGCATTAACCCTATTATGTGTATAATGTTAACTAAAAAACCAAAAAAATGTTTAACAAAAAAATGAGTGTTGTCTTACTTATAGCGTTTCCTGTTTTAGGTATTGCACAGCAACAAGACACAATTCCTCTCTCACAAATTCTAGAAGAAGTGCAAATTACTGGAGTAAATGCAGGAGAAAAAACACCCGTATCTTTGACTAATATTACTGAGGATGATATTGAAAAAAACAATCTAGGACAAGATTTACCTTATCTTATTTCTCTTACTCCATCTGTAGTTTCATCATCAGATGCTGGCGCGGGAATCGGATACACTTACATGACGATTAGAGGATCTGACGCCAGCAGAATTAATGTTACTATTAACGGAATTCCGTTAAATGATGCTGAAAGTCAGGGTGTTTGGTGGGTAAATATGCCCGATTTCACCTCTTCTGTAAGTAACATTCAAATACAAAGAGGAGTAGGAACTTCTACTAATGGAGGGTCTGCTTTTGGAGCTTCTGTAAACCTAAATACGAATGGACTTAAATCAAAAAAATATGTAACACTCAATAATTCTGTTGGCTCATATAATTCTTTAAAAAATAATATTGAGTTTGGTACAGGTTTATTAAACGGGAAATGGGCTTTTGATGGGAGATTTTCTAGCATTACTTCTGATGGTTATATTGATCGAGCTTCTTCAGATTTAAAATCCTCTTATTTTTCAGGGGGGTATTATGGAGAAACTCAAAGTTTAAAAGCTATTGTTTTTACGGGTCATGAAAGAACTTATCAAGCATGGAATGGAGTTCCTCAATCATTTCTAGATTCTCTTCCTACATTTAATCCGTACAATTATGAAGATGAAGTAGATGATTACAGACAAACTCATTTTCAGTTGCATTACAACAAACAATTAAACACAAATACTTTCTTGAATTTTGCAACTCATTATACAAAAGGATCAGGTTATTATGAGCAATATAAAGGAGATAAATATAATTCACTTCTAAATTATGGATCTGAAGAAGATTTAGCAGATTACGGACTTAATAACTCTATTGTAAATGGAGATACTATTACAACTACTAATCTAATAAGAAGGAAATGGTTAGATAATGACTTTTATGGAATTACATTTTCATCAAATCATTCTACCAGAAAAATAAATTTTATTTTGGGAGGAGCTGCAAATACCTATGTTGGTGATCATTTCGGAAAAGTAATCTGGTCTGAATTATATTCAGATATGGACCATGAATATTACAGAAATGAAGCCACAAAAAATGATCAAAATATTTATTTAAAAACAGATTATTCAATTACTGAAAAATTTAACCTTTTTGCGGATTTACAAACAAGATCTATTCAATATAATTTTGAAGGATTAAATGATGACGGAACAGCTGCAGAGCAATCTGTAAATCTGAACTTTCTTAACCCTAAACTTGGAGCCTTTTACTCTTTAAACAATAATAATGATTTTTACGCATCTTATTCCGTAGGAAACAAAGAACCAAATAGAAACGATTATGTAGAAAGTTCTCCTTCTTCTAGACCAAAACACGAAACATTATACGATACAGAAGTTGGATGGAAATTTAATACTAAGAATATATCTTTAGGAATAAATTTGTATCATATGGATTATAATAATCAATTAATAAATACTGGTGAGATTAATGATGTTGGTTATTCTGTGCATTCAAATATTAAAGAATCATACAGAAAAGGTATTGAAGTTGAATATGGAGTTAAAATTACTAAGAATCTAAATTGGAATGCAAATCTTACTTTATCCGAAAATAAAATTGTAGAACATACTGAATACATAGATAATTGGGATACAGGAGAAAAATTAGAGGTTCATTACGAAAATACCAATATTTCATTTTCTCCTAATATTATTGCAAAATCTGAAATAAATTACAAGATAAAGAATCTGAATGCTTCTTGGATTTTTAAACATATCGGAGAACAATATATCGATAATTCTGAGTCTGCAGAGCGCATGTTAGATGCCTATTCAGTAAGCAGTCTTTTATTTTCTTATTCACTAAAGTTTAAAAATATAAAAGATGCGAAAATTTCTCTTCAAGTAAATAATCTGCTGAATAATTCGTATTCTAATCGTGCTTGGGTGTACAGATTTATTTCTGAAGGATGGAATCCAGTTGGATCTGATCCTTACACAAATGCAGATACTGACGGATATAATATGATTGGTTATTTCCCGCAAGCAAATAGGAATTATATGTTAGGAATAACTTTAGGACTATAAAACATCTAAAAACTATCAACTATTTACTTATATTTGCGCTTTAATTACACTTTATGGATTACAACACAGAACGAGAACAACTAATTATTCCGGAATACGGAAGACATGTACAAAAAATGGTAGCTCATGCTACTTCAATTGCCGACAGAAAAGAAAGAGAAGAATGTGTGAACGCTATTATCACTTATATGGGGCAAATGAACCCTCATTTAAGAGATATTCCTGATTACAAACACAAACTTTGGGATCACTTATTTATTATGTCTGATTTTAAATTGGATGTAGATTCTCCATACGAAAAACCATCTCCAGAGAAATTATCAGAAAAACCTGATGTATTAAAATATCCAAAATCAGAATTTTCATTTTCATATTACGGAAAACACATTGAAACAATGATTGAAACCGCAATAAACATGAAAGATGAAAAAGAAAAAACTACTTTAACAGGCATGATAGCGAATCATATGAAAAAATGCTATATTGCTTGGTCAAAATCTTCAGTAGATGATAAAACAATTTTAAAACATTTAGAGCGTTTATCAAAAGGGAAACTAATACTCGATAAAGATTTTGTTTTAATTGATGATGCAAAAGCAACATCTAAAAAAGCAAACGGACACAATAGCAGGAACAAGAAAAACAATTATAAATCCAAGAAAAAAAGATACTAATGGCTACATTTAAAGTACAAGGAGGCGTAAAACTAAAAGGGGAACTACATCCTCAAGGAGCAAAAAATGAAGCACTGCAAGTATTATGTGCAGTACTTCTTACTCCTGAAGAAGTTGTTATGGAAAATGTACCAAACATCCGAGATGTAAATATACTTATCGACCTTTTACGTGATTTAAATGTTAAAGTAAATCAAATAGAGAAAGAAACCTATAGTTTTAAAGCGGATGAGGTAAATGTAGATTATCTTTCTTCTGATGATTATAAAGCAAAAAGTAGCCGTATCAGAGGGTCAATTATGATTGTTGGTCCACTTTTATCCCGCTACGGAAAGGGGTATATCCCAAGGCCAGGAGGAGATAAAATAGGAAGAAGAAGAGTAGATACTCACTTTATTGGATTTGAAAAACTAGGAGCTAAATTTGTTTACGATAGCAAAGAAGAGTTTTATCGGGTTACATCAGATGAGTTAAAGGGAACATATATGCTACTTGATGAAGCTTCAGTAACTGGTACAGCAAATATTGTAATGACTGCTGTAATGGCAAAAGGAAAAACAACTATTTATAATGCAGCTTGCGAACCTTACTTACAACAACTTTGCCAAATGCTTAACTCCATGGGGGCTAAAATCACAGGAGTTGGTTCTAATCTATTACATATTGAAGGTGTAGAAAGTTTAGGTGGATGTACCCACAGAATACTTCCGGATATGATTGAAATTGGTAGTTTTATAGGGTTAGCTGCAATTACACAATCTGAAATTACAATAAAAAATGTTGCATACGATAAGTTAGGAGTTATCCCTTCAGTTTTTTCCAAACTAGGAATAAAAATGGAACGAAAAGGAGATGATATTTACATCCCAGCACAAGAAAGTTATGAAATTCAGAATTTTATTGATGGATCTATATTAACTATCTCGGACGCACCTTGGCCAGGATTTACTCCAGATTTATTATCTATTATCTTAGTAGTTGCTTCTCAAGCAAAAGGATCGGTTCTTATCCATCAAAAAATGTTTGAAAGTAGACTTTTCTTTGTAGATAAACTAATTGATATGGGAGCTCAGATTATACTTTGCGATCCTCACAGAGCTACAGTTATTGGAGGAAATCATGAATTTAAATTTAAATCTACTACTATGACTTCCCCTGATATTAGAGCGGGAGTTTCCTTATTACTTGCTGCACTTGCTGCTGATGGAGAGTCTACGATTCATAATGTAGAACAAATCGATAGAGGGTACCAAAATATTGATGATAGGTTAAATGCTATAGGAGCAAAAATAACTAGAATTGAATAACACATTAAACCTTATGAAAAAGATATTTTTTTTTTGTTTACTAGCAATATCTATTAATTGTACAACAGCACAAAACACTGGGTTAAATATTGGGGACAAAGCTCCAGAACTTGCTTATGAAAATCCGAGAGGAGAGATTTTAAAACTTTCTGAATTACAAGGAAAGATGGTTTTAATAGATTTTTGGGCTTCTTGGTGCGGACCTTGCAGAAAAGAAAATCCGAATGTAGTAAGTGCGTATATGAACTTTTTTGACAAAAATTTTACTCACGGAAATGGTTTTGAGGTATATAGTCTCTCATTAGATACAAAACAAAACGCTTGGGTAAAAGCAATAAATGACGACAAACTTTTTTGGGAATATCATGTTTCGGACTTAGGTGGTTGGAAATCTGAAGGTTCATCAAAATATCAGATTAAAAGTATTCCATCAAATGTTGTAATAGATAAAAATGGAATAATTGTCGCCAAAAACCTAAAAGGAAAGGTTCTTCATAAATTTCTGAACGAAAATCTAAAAAAATAAAATCTGACAGATTGTCCTAAATTTCTGTTTGGCAAAGTATTTTCTATATATATTATCTGAAAATATAATTTATCACATCCTATTATAATGGCAAAAAATAAAAAAGACAAAATTAAAGAAGTAGAGGAAACAACTGAAAAAGTTGAATTACAGGAAGAAGAAGAGAAAACTCCACCTACAACTGAAGAATTATTAGAAATTGAAAAAGATAAGAATCTCAGGATTTTTGCAGAGTTTGAAAATTTTAGAAGAAGAACTGCTAAAGAAAGAATGGAACTTTTCACTACAGCAAATAAAGACATGATGACAGCTTTATTGCCCATTCTTGACAATTTTGAGAGATCTATAAAAGCAAATAATTATACTGATGAAGATGGTACTGTTTTAATTTACAAACAATTAAAATCAGAACTAGAAAAGAAAGGATTAAAGGAAATGGAAGATTCTAAAGGAAAAGTGTTAGACACTGAGTTTCATGAAGCAATAACTAACATTCCTGCCCCTAAAGAAGATATGAAAGGGAAAATTATCGACATAGTAGAAAAAGGATATATGTTAGGAGAAAAAGTAATTAGATACGCTAAAGTTGTAGTAGGAAATTAATTATGGGAAAAAGAGATTATTACGAAACACTAGGGGTTAGCAAAAATGCAGACGCTAAAGAAATTAAAAAAGCATACAGAAAACTTGCTATAAAATTTCATCCTGATAAAAACCCAGGGAATAAACAAGCAGAAGATAAGTTTAAAGAAGCTGCTGAAGCATATGATGTACTGTCAAATTCAGAAAAGAAACAAAGATACGACCAATTTGGCCATGCCGGAATGAGTGGAGCAGCAGGAGGAAGAGGTGGTTTCTCTGGTGGAGGAATGAATATGGACGATATTTTCTCTCAATTCGGAGATATTTTTGGAGGTGGTGGATTCGGAGGGGGTTTTGGTGGTGGAGGCCAAAGAAGAAGAGTAGTAAAAGGAAGTAACCTAAGAATAAGGATTAATCTTACTTTAAAAGATGTAGTTGAAGGAGTTGATAAAAAAATTAAGGTACGAAAACTTGTAGTTGCGGATGGAGTAACTTATATAACATGTGAAACATGTAATGGTTCGGGACAAGTCACTAGGATTAGCAATACTATTTTGGGACAAATGCAAACATCTTCTCCTTGTCCAAATTGTAGCGGAAACGGAAAAAGTATTGATAAAAAACCATCTGGTGCAGACCACAATGGTATGATTCAAAAGGAAGAAACTGTAGAAATTTCTATCCCTGCAGGAGTGGAAGACGGAATGCAACTAAAAGTAAGCGGAAAAGGAAATGCAGCTCCTGCTGGCGGAATAAATGGGGATTTACTAGTAGTAATATCAGTAGAAAATCATCCAGATTTAGTAAGAGATTCATCTAACAACTTACATTTTGATAAATATATAAGTTTTGCGGAAGCTGTATTAGGTATAACTACCGAAATACCTACTGTAAACGGAAAGGTTAAAATAAAACTAGAAGCAGGAACTCAATCTGGTAAAACTTTAAGATTAAAAGGAAAGGGAATTCCTTCAGTAGAAGGTTACAGAACAGGAGATTTACTAGTTCATATTAACGTATGGACTCCTCAGGATTTAAGTAAAGAAGAGAAACAATTCTTTGAAAACTGTAATAAATCTGATAACTTTACTCCGAAACCTACTAATAAAGACAAATCATTCTTTGATAAAGTGAAGGAAATGTTCGGGTAAATTTTAAAAAATTGTCTATTCTGAAGGTGATTTTATTAAAAATCACCTTTTTTTTAGCTCAAAAACAGTATTTTTTACCTATTTATTATTAAAATAATTCACGACTTAACTTTCTGTATTTCTGTAAGTTAACCTCATTGTAAACATCAAAATGTTAAAAAACATGAACTTTTATATTTGCCACAAGTTTTGATATACTTACATTTGCACCGTATTAATCAAAACATAAAAAATTAAAATTATGAAAAAAAATTTACAAAAAGTGTTAATTCTAGCTTTAGGGTTAACTACAACAATCGCGTCAGCTCAGTGGAGTGCAAGCTCATTAACTAGAATTGACAACACTGATTCAGAGAACAGATCTGGAGTAACAAGATCTACTCTTTCAGTAGACATGTCTGGAGTACATATTTCAGCAGATTACAACTGGAACACTGCTGGTACTATGGGTTCTGGAGACATTTATGAAGCTTATGTTTCTACAGATGTTATGGGTTATGGTACTTTAACTATGGGTCGTAAAGACTTAAGTTTCGGTTCAGGAGCTTTAATCTCTTCAAACTCATGGGGAATGGACAGATACACTAATGATGGTATGGATTTTGCTGCTAACTTTGGTGGATTTGACATTAATTTAGGAACTATTGGAGGAATAAACATGGACAACAACTACATGAATGCCTCTGGTTCGTTTGGAGGTGCTACATTTAATGTATTAATGTTAAGCAATGGAGATAAATCTGCTCATGGTTATGACTTAGGATACTCTCTAATGGGAGGTGACCTAAACTTAGCTGTATCTATGAATTCTGATTATGATGGTGATGAAATGACTACAATGGGAGCTACTTACAACGTGTTTGAAAACTTATCTGCTTCTGTATCAAGAACTACTTATGGAGATGCAACTCAACTTACAGACGCAATCGGAAGTGAAATGCTTACTGAAGCTGTTGCAGCTGTAAGTGAGGTATTATCATGGACTCCTGGTACAGGTGACTCTACATTTACTAATACGTATGGTTTTGATAATGATGGAAATACTGTTTTACTATCGTCAACATATGATGAAGGTTCTTATGTAGCAATTGGTGATAGTTCTTCAACTGTAGTAACTGCTGGAGTTGATGCTATAGATGCAACTTACAGTGAAGCTGTAGCTGCAACTTATACTGATGGTTTCGGAATGGCTAACACTCAAATGTCTGCTGGTTGGACAAATGGTGTATTAGGTTATCAAGCTCCTGGTACTGAAGTAACTTCTTTAGGTTTATCTTATGACTTAGGAGATATCTCTTTAGGTTATACATCTCATTCTTTAACAGGAGGAGGAAGTGACGATAGAGAAGCTAGCGTTGTATCTATTGGATATACTTTAAATGATAATGCTTCATTATCTTTAACAAGAATTATTACTGAAATGGAGGTTGAATCTACTTGGATCTCAATTAGTATAGGTCTATAAGTTTATAGGTAACAAAAACTTTTTAAAAAGAGGGACTTTTAGTCCCTCTTTTTTTTGTGATTTATTTTATCGGTTAACATAATAATGTTAGTAAAAATAGAGAGAATCATTTTGAAAAGTAAATTATCGTCTTATATTTGCATTAATTATTAATCATTTAAAAAAAATTAAAAAAATGAAAAATTTATTTTTAACCGCAGTACTTGCTATGGCTACATTAGCAGCTTCTGCACAATTTATGGTAGTTACATCTTATGATGGAGATCAAGAAGAAAACATTGATAAGATAACTGCAAATTTAGGTTTTGGGTACCAAGTTATGGACAAGGTAATTGTTGGTTTAACAATGCAAGATGCAACAATGAATACTGCAGCTGTTGCAGGTGTTGAAGCTGTTGCAGCTGTTGACGCTGTTGAAGCTGTTGAAGGTGTTGAAGGTGTTGAAGCTAATAATGGACTTGATGGTATTCCAGGTACACCAGATGATGTTGCAGCTGTTGAAGCTGTTGAAGCTGTTGAAGCTGTTGCAGCTGTTGCAGCTGTTGAAGGTGTTGAAGCTGTTGATGAAATTGTAGATGGTACTGTTGTATCAGAAATGCAATTCTTTGCTCGTTACAACTACACTGAAAATATCTTCTTACAACTTACTTCTCCTTGGGGTGTTGAAGACAATATTGTAGAAGGAGCTACTGACTTTGCAAGACTTGGTGCTGGTTATTCTGTGAATGTATGGGGTGATATTAATGCTGAAGCAAACTACTCTATGTTAATTAAAGCTAACTCTAGTGATGACAGAAAAGGTAAATTATCATTAGGTATCTCAATGAAGTTCTAAGAAAACAGAATTTATAAATAAAAAAAAACCACCTCAAAAGGGTGGTTTTTTTTTATATCTTATTTTTACTTTTAAAAACTATTAATAAAAGTATCAATCGCTTTATCCTTTAATCTTACATCCGATCCTCCAGCAGTTGCAATAAACGATTGTCCACCACCACCACCTTTTACCTCTTTTGCTACATCTGTTATTATATTTCCTGCATTTAGTCCCTTTGCTACCAAATCATCAGAAATTGATACAGTTAATAATAATTTATTATTCTGCTCCGATATAAGTAAAACTGCTACTTTCTCTTTAAATGTTCTTAATTTTAAAGCTACCGCTTTCATAGACTCTGCATCTACAGAAACATCTTCTATTATAAAATTAATTCCATTTATCTCTTTTATGTTCTTTCTCAAATCTGTTTCCAGGATATTTACTTCCAAGCTTCTATATGACTCTATTTTCTTCTGAAAATTTTTATTTTCCTTTAATAAATCCTCAACACCTTTTACAACATCTTTATTCTTAATTTTTGAAGAAATTTGAGAGAATTTATCCTCCAACTGTATGTGGTATTCATTTAAAGCATCTGCTGTAATCGCCTCAATCCTTCTTATACCAGCAGCTGTTGAGCTTTCTGACTTAATTTTGAAAGATAAAATATTAGAAGTTGTGTTTACATGCGTACCACCACAAAGTTCAATAGATTTATTAAACTGAATTGCTCGAACAGTATCACCATACTTTTCTCCAAACAACATCATTGCTCCCATTTTCTCTGCCTCCGAAAGAGGCATGTTATTATGTTCCTCTAACGAGATGTTTTCCGCAATCTTATCATTTACTTTTTTCTCAATAATTGATAATTCTTCTTTTGTAAGAGCAGAAAAATGAGTAAAATCAAATCTTAAATAATCCGGACAAACTAAAGATCCTTTCTGTTGTACATGATTACCTAATTCTTCTCTTAAAACTTCATGCAACAAATGTGTAGCGGTATGGTTTCTGGCAGAAGAAATTCTTTTCTTCTGATCAACTTTTGCAATAAATTTAGAATCTAAATCTGTAGGCAATTTTTCTGAAAAGTGTATAATCAAATTGTTTTCCTTCTTAGTATCGATAATTTCAATTGTTTCACTGTCAGAATACAAAGTCCCAATATCACCAACCTGACCTCCACCCTCAGGATAAAAAGGAGTTAAATTAAAAACAATTTGATACAAAGTTTTGTCTTGGGTTTTTATCTGTCTGTATTTTGTTATTTTAACCTCCGTTTCTAAAGTTTTATACCCTATAAATTCTTCTTTATCATCCTCTATCAGAACTTTCCAGTCTGTAGTTTCAGACTTTGAAGCGTTTCTACTTCTGTTCTTTTGTTTTTGCATTTCAGAATTAAAAGCCTCAACATCTAATTCTAGATTATTTTCGGATAAAATTAAAGAAGTTAAATCCAAAGGGAAACCGA
>CABXPN010000016.1 GCA_902514225.1 uncultured Bacteroidota bacterium | reverse complement strand
TTTAGTAGAAGAAGAAAACAGATTAGGAACTTTAGAAAGAGGAAAAAAAGCAAACTTTATTATTTGTAGTTCAGATATATTTGAAGATGGTGTAATTTATGAAAATTGGACAAATGGAATTAGAAATATTATCAACGAAAAAACAGAAATAGATCTTAGAGGGTTCTACACATTCTCTACTGAAAATGAAAAAAAACAAATTTCTATTTCAGGAACAATCTCTAAATTAAAAATGGAAGAAATTACTTCTGATTCTACTTCAATAAAATATGAATTAGAAACTAATGAAAATAATATTGTCTTTAACACTAAAGATATTTCTGTAAGAGGAACCGCTTTGTTTTCGGATGGTATTTTTAAAGGTACATATCAGAATCTGGATGGAGAAAATTTTGAGTTTACAATGACAAGAGATTCTTTACAGTCAGATGAAACAAAATTGTTTTCTGCAAATTACGACACAATTATTCCTTCAATTTATTATCCGAATAAAGCATACGGAAACGCTTACAGTATAATTTCTGTTCCTACTATATTTACAAATGCAACAGTTTGGACAAATGAAAATGAAGGGATTTTATTAAATACAGATGTGGCAATTCAGGATGGAAAAATAATTGCAATTGGCTCTAATCTAAAAAAAGAAGAACTTTGGCCAAAAACTAAAATTAGAGTTCAGTTTATTGATGCAACAGGAAAACATATCACTTGCGGGATAATTGATGAGCACTCTCATATCGCAATAAGTAGAGGGGTGAATGAAGGAAGTCAAGCGGTAACGTCAGAGGTAAAAATTGGGGATGTAATTAATCCGAATGATCATAATATTTATAGGCAACTTTCTGGTGGAGTTACGGCATCACAACTGTTACATGGTTCCGCAAATCCGATTGGAGGTCAATCAGCACTTATAAAACTAAGATGGGGAAGTACAGCTGAACAGATGAAAATTGAAGGTGCGGATGGGTTTATAAAATTTGCACTAGGTGAAAATGTAAAACAATCCAACTGGGGAATGTTTAACACACGATTTCCTCAAACCCGAATGGGAGTAGAACAAGTTTTTTATGATGCATTTTACAGAGCAAAATTATATCAAAAACAATGGGATGAATATAATTCTTTATCTGCATCACAAAAGAGAAAAACAATTCCTCCTAGAGCAGATTTAGAGTTAGATGCACTTGTAGAAATTTTAAATTCTGAAAGGTTTATTACATGTCATTCTTATGTTCAGTCAGAAATAAATATGTTGATGCATGTAGCCGACTCTATGGGTTTTACAATAAATACATTCACACATATTTTGGAAGGATATAAAGTAGCTAATAAACTAAAAAAACATGGTGCAGGAGCTAGTACTTTCTCGGATTGGTGGGCGTATAAGTTTGAGGTAAATGAAGCTATACCATACAACGCAACAATTTTAAATAATAAAGGAATTGTTACAGCTATTAATTCGGATGATGCAGAAATGGGAAGAAGATTAAATCAGGAAGCGGCTAAAGCGGTAAAATATGGAGGGACATCAGAAGAAGACGCTTGGAAAATGGTAACACTAAACCCAGCAATTTTATTACATCTGGAAGACAGAATGGGAAGTATTAAAATTGGAAAAGATGCGGATATTGTTATTTGGAATGGGAATCCTCTTTCAGTTTATAGTAAGGTAGAACAAACCTATGTGGACGGAAAATTACTCTTTGATATTACTAAGAACTTAGAGTTGATGAAAAGAGATTTAAAAGAAAAAATGAGGATTATAAATAAGATGGTAAACGGAAATACTGATGAAGAAAAACAAAAAGTTGTTCCTACAATTGAGAAACATTACCATTGCGAAACTATTGAGAATTATGAATAAAAATATATTTTACATACTTGCATTATCTTTACTATCAATAAATATATCTGCCCAAAAAACTACTTTGTTTATGGGTGGAATAGCACATCTTGGAAACGGAGAAAAAATTGGAAACTCAATAATTGTTGTAAAAGATGGTAAGTTTGATTTGGTAGCAGATGCTAGCCGAATAAGGATTGACCCAACAGCTTTTGATACCATTATCCGTATTTACGGTAAACATATTTACCCTTCATTTATATCTCCAAATACAACACTTGGTATTACGGAAATTGATGCGGTAAAAGCCTCTGAAGATTATAGTGAAGTTGGTAGGTTTAATCCGAATGTAAGATCGTTAATTGCATTTAACACCGACTCAAAAGTTCTGAAAACGGTTAGAAGTAATGGAGTACTAATTACACAAGCAACTCCGAGAGGAGGAGTTATCTCCGGATCTTCTTCTGTAATGTATTTAGATGGTTGGAATTGGGAAGACGCTCAGATAAAAACTGATGATGGTATACATTTAAATTGGCCTTCTTCTTTTCATACTTCAGGTTGGTGGGCAGAGCCTGGTAGCACATCAGAAAATAAAAATTATAATAACTCTGTAAATGAAATTAAAAACTATTTTGAAATAGCTAAATCTTATTTTGAAAGTTCTGTAGAAATGGATATAGAATTAGAATCTACAAAAGGTTTATTTGACGGAAGTAAAAACTTATATGTACATGCAGATTACGCTAAAGATATTCAAGAATCTGTGAGAATGTTTAAAGATTTCGGGATACAAAATGTGGTAATAGTTGGAGGGAAAGGATCTCTTGGTGCTTTAAGGATATTAAAAGAAGAAAATATTCCAATTATATTAGAAAGAGTTCATTCTTTACCTAGAAATGAAGACTCTCCTATCGACCAGTTTTATGTATTGCCAAAACAACTAGAAGAAGAGGGAATCTTGTTCTGTTTGGCTTATAACGGAGATATGGAAGCTATGGGAAGTAGAAACCTATCATTTACTGCTGGTACTTCTGTTGCATACGGTTTGGAAATGGAAAAAGCTATTTCTACTATTACACTAAATACTGCCAAAATACTTGGTATTAATGAAAATATTGGAAGTATAGAAAGGGGAAAGGAAGCTACCTTTTTTATTAGTTCTGGGGACGCATTAGATATGAGAACAAGTAATGTAGAACAAGCTTTTATTAAAGGAAATCCTGTAGATTTAAACAACCACCAAAAAGAGCTTTTTAATAAATATAAGGGAAGATAGTTTTTAGAAAAGGATACTATCATTTAATACTATCAAACAAATAATGGATTTTCGAACATTGAGCAAGAAATGGGTTATACTTCACATTCGTTCAGTATGACGATATTATGCCCCCTATTAGGGAGAAATAAGGGGTGGATATAATTAAACCTTCAAAATATTTTCTTCAGGCACAATATTAAATAAACATATATGTTGTATTTTATTTTATTATTTAAACATATATGTCTACTTTTGTATTATATTTTAAACATATATAATTATGAAAAACTCGAAAAATAAATTATTATTAGATCAGACTCAGGAGGGACTTATTATGTTTACCCCCTTAAAAAGTGTAATACATCCGAAAGAAGGATGGGTAAAAACTATTCGACAATCTATAAAAATGTCGTTTCGTCAACTTGGTGATAGATTGCAAATGACTCCACAAGGAGTAATGAATTTGGAAAAAAGAGAAGAAGAAGGCTCAATAACTATCAATTCGTTAAAAGAAGTTGGAAGAGCGTTGGAAATGGATTTGGTATATGGATTTATCTCAAGACACGATTCCCTAGAGGAAATGATTGAGGTAAGAGCTAAAGAAATTGCTATTGAAATTGTAAGCAGAACACATCAGAATATGAAATTAGGAAATCAGGGGAATACAGAAGAACAAATCAAAAAATCAATAGAGAGGAAAACCTATGAAATATCATCCGAAATGCCTTCTTATTTATGGGGTTAAGGGGTGGGTTAATATTATAACTCCCAAGTAAGTTTTTCCCCAAAACCTAAAATGTTGTGTGTCATTTTGGCAAAGTTAAGTTTCATTTCCCAAAGATGAGTTTCCATTAATCTGGCGTAGGGGTAGGCCTTTAAATATTGTTTAGATCCTCTTTCTAAATCAATCCCTTTAAGTTCAATTATTTCTCCTAAAAGTTGTACTCCTTGTATTTTCCCAACTGCTTTTGTTTCTAAAGATATTCCGGCAGCTACTTTGGGGTTTAATGTAAAATCTTTTGCGTGTTTGGTTGTAGTGTCAGAAGAAAAAATTAAGGAAGTTCTTCCCTCATCAAAAACATAAAAGACATTACAGCAATAAGGTATATTATCCTTGCTAGTTGACAAAGTAAGTAAATGGTGCTCGTTTATAAAATCAACAATTTCTTTGTCCACTAATATCCTATATTTTTTCTTACTCTTTGTAAAACCTCTCTTGCAATAACTCTAGCTTTTTCTGCCCCCTTTGCAAGATCCTCATCTAAGATGTTTTTATTTTCCATTAGGTAATTAAACTTTTCTCTTTCTGTTTTGTATTTATCGCAAATTAGTTCAAAAAGTTCTTGTTTTGCATGTCCATAACCAAAATTACCTGCTTCATATCTCCCTTTCAACTCAAGTGATTGATCCTCAGTAGCTAGTAATTTATACAATTTAAAAACATTACAATTGTCAGCATCCTTAGGTTCTTCCAATAGAGTAGAATCGGTTTGTATTCCCATTATTTGTTTTCTGAGTTTTTTATCCGTCAGAAAAATATCAATAAAATTATTATATGATTTACTCATTTTTTGTCCGTCTGTACCTGGGATAATCATTACTCTTTCGTCAACTTTAGTTTCAGGGATCAATAAAGAATTAGGATAAACATGGTTAAACCTGGAGGCAATATCTCTTGTAATTTCCAAATGTTGCATCTGATCTTTCCCAACCGGAACAATTTCAGCATCATACAATAAAATATCTGCTGCCATAAGTACCGGATATGTAAATAATCCAGTATTTACTTCAGAAATTCTATCTTGCTTATCTTTAAATGAATGTGCTAATTGCAATCTGCTATAAGGAGCAAAGCAGTTTAAATACCATGTAAGCTCTGTTACTTCCGTCACATCCGATTGTCTGTAAAATAGGTTTTTATCTGTATCAAAACCAAATGCTATCCAAGCAGCTGCAGTTGCATAAGTGTTTTCTTTTAAAATTTCTGCATCTCTGATTGTGGTAAACGAATGTAAATCTGCTATAAAAAACAAACTCTCGTTTCTCTCATCTTTAGAAAGTTCAATTGCCGGAACAATAGCTCCGAGCAGATTTCCTAGATGTGGAGTCCCTGTGCTTTGTATTCCTGTAAGTATTCTTGCCATTTATTAAAAAAATTGATGCTGTAAAAATATGATTTTTATCTTTGCGCTCATGAAATGGATGGGATATCTTTTTAGCTCTGTTTGGAGATTGTGGTTTTTAATTGCATTCTTTTTGGTTTTCTTGCTTTTTACGCCAGTTTTATTTTTATTTACTGCTATCATAAAAAATAATAAAGTTGTAAATTATCTTACTCGTTATTGGTCAGCTTTATTTTTATTGATTTCAGGTATTTTTTGGAAAGTAGAGTTTGAAGAAAAACTAGACCCTAAAAAAAGATATATATTTTGTCCTAATCATGCCTCTACTTTAGATATTCCTTTGATTACCGCAGCAATTCCAGTTCCATTATTATTTATGGGGAAAAAAGAACTTGCTTCAATTCCTCTTTTCGGATATTTTTACAGAAAAAACTCCATAATTGTTGACAGAAGTAAGATACGAGACAGCTATGATGCATTTATAAAAGCAGGTGAAAAACTAGATAACGGACTTAATGTTTGTATTTTTCCTGAAGGAGGAATTCCTCCTTCAAAAATATTTCTTAAAAAATTTAAAAATGGCCCGTTTAAGTTAGCTTCCGAAAAAGACATATATATTGTTCCGGTTACATTAGCGGATAATAAATCTCATTTTCCTCAGGAATATTACAAAGGATATCCTGGACTTGTCAGAGTAAAAGTACATAAAGCAATAAAAGCAAATCCGGAAGATAAAAAAGCTATAGAAAATTTGAATATTACAGTTTACAACACTATCTTTGAACAACTAAAAAACTATGGAAGTAAATAATAAACTTATACAAGACATTGCTAAATTAAGTAAGTTAAAATTTGACTCATCTGCAGAGGGGAAAATGATAGAAGATATGGGTAAAATGCTTTCGTTTGTAGATAAACTAAATGAAATTGACACTGAAGGTGTGGAACCTCTAATTTACATGAGTGAGGAAGTAAATGTTTTAAGAGAAGATGAAATTAATTCTGAGGTTTCTCAGAAAGACGCCTTAAAAAATGCGCCTCAAAAGGATTCTGATTATTTTAAAGTCCCGACAGTTTTAAAAAAATAAATTACCTCAAACTTTTCTCGAACCAAGAATACGCTCTATCTTTATTTAAGGAAGAAAAATCCTTATGTATATGAGTAAATTCGTTTGTATCCGAATTATATTTATAATCTGTAGCCCACTTTTGATGATTATTTGCTACTTCTTCAATAGCATTTACAATAAATAACACTTCTTTATCCGTCATTGTCGGGTGTAAAGACATTCTGATCCAACCAGGTTTAAAGGTAAGGTCTCCTTCGTTAATCTGATCCGTAATTTCACGAGAGAATTTAATATCTACATCTAATAAGTAATGACCATAAGTCCCCGCACAAGAACATCCTCCTCTAGTTTGTATCCCATACCTGTCATTTAATAATTGTACGACTAAGTTATAATGACAATCATCAATATAAAAAGAATATACATTTAATCTGTCTGATATATTATCTGCAAGAACATTCACATTTTTAATATTTAATAATCTATCCCAAAGTAAATTATGAAGTTCATGTTCCCTTTTTATGATATTTTCTACTCCCATTTCATTTTTTAAATTCATGCAAAGAGCCGTCTTTATACTTTGTAAAAAGGCTGGAGTACCTCCATCTTCTCTTGCTTCAATATCTTCTACATATTTATGTTCTCCCCAAGGATTTGTCCAATCTACAGTTCCTCCTCCAGGGTTATCTGGGATGTTATTTTTATACAATTCTTTATTAAAAATAAGTATTCCGGTAGATCCTGGCCCTCCCAAAAATTTATGTGGAGAGAAATAAATTGCATCTAAATACTGAGTTTCTTTTTCTGGATGCATATTTATATCAATATAGGGAGCAGAACAAGCAAAATCTACAAAACAAAATCCATTATATTTATGTGTGATTTCTGCTATTTCATGATAAGGAGTAAAAACTCCTGTCACATTTGAACAAGAAGTAACAGCTGTTATTATAGTTTCTCTATATTTATATTCAGAAATTAACTTTTCAAAACCAACTAAATCTACTTTTCCTTCTTTATTATATGGAATAAGATGAACCTCAGCAATGGTTTCGATCCATGTAGTTTGATTTGAATGATGCTCCATATGAGTTACAAAAACTATTGGTCTGTTTTCAATCTTAATTTGATCTTGATATTTTTCATGAATTTTTAACCCTAAAATTCTCTGAAATTTATTTACAAGCATTGTCATCCCAGCTCCTGCTGAAATAATTACATCATCATTGTTTGCTCCAACAGAATCTTTTATCACATCCATTGATTTATGCAAGGCAATATTCATAGTAGCACCCGTAGTATTTGTTTCTGTATGTGTATTTGCTACAAAAGGGAAAACCTCTTTTTGGAATAACTCTTCAATGGGAGAATATAACCTCCCACTTGCAGTCCAATCTGCATAAATTATCTTTTTTTTACCAAAAGGCCCTTCAAAATACTGATCTCTACCAATAGTATTTTCTCTAAATTTCTGAAAATATTTTTCTAAGCTCATAACGGAAATAAATATGTGCAAATCTACACTTTATTATTTATTTTATTACATATTAATAAAATGTAAAACTTATATTTGCGAAAACAATTACTAAATGAGTTCAAAAAGATTTACTGTTACTTCTGCCCTTCCTTATGCAAATGGTCCTTTACATATCGGCCATATCGCAGGAGCATACTTACCTGCTGATATTTTTGTGAGATATCAAAAATTGATTGGTAATGATGTAGTTTTTATTTGCGGAAGTGATGAGCATGGAGCTGCAATTACTTTAAGAGCAAAAAAAGATGGAGTCAGTCCACAAGAAATTGTAGATAAATATCACTCATTAAATAAAGAATCATTTGAAAAGTTTGGTATTGACTTTAGCATTTATCACCGAACTTCATCCGAGTTACATCATGAAACTGCAAAAGAGTTTTTTACTGATTTACACGATAACAATCAGTTTACGAAAAAAACTACCAAGCAATTTTTTGATGAAGAGAATAAACAGTTTTTAGCTGATAGATACATAACGGGCGATTGTCCTAAATGTAACGCAAGCGGAGCATATGGAGACCAGTGTGAAAAATGTGGGAGTACTTTAAGTCCGGATGAATTGATAAACCCAAAATCTACACTTAGCGGAGATACTCCAATAAAAAAAGAAACCTCTCATTGGTACTTACCAATGCAAAACCATGAAAAATGGTTAAAACAGTGGATTGAAGAAGGAATATTAGACAAAAAAAATCATCATAATCCAAAAAAATGGAGAAGTCAAGTTTTGGGACAATGTAAATCTTGGATTGATGGAGGATTGCAAGAAAGAGCTATGACAAGAGATTTAGACTGGGGAGTAAAAGTACCTTTATCGGAAGCAAATGGGAAAGTCTTATATGTATGGATGGACGCTCCTATTGGTTATATTTCTGCAACAAAACAATGGGCTTCCGAAAATAATGAAAATTGGGAAGATTATTGGAAAAATAATAATTCTGAATTAGTTCATTTTATTGGGAAAGACAATATTGTATTTCATTGTATAATATTTCCTATTATTTTAAAAGCAAATAAAGGATACAATCTACCTAAGAATGTGCCAGCAAACGAATTTTTAAATCTAGAAGGAGAAAAACTTTCTACATCCAAAAATTGGGCTATTTGGCTACACGAATATTTGGAAGATTTTAAAGGACAAGAGGACTCTCTCAGATATGCGCTTTGCGCAACAGCTCCTGAAAATAAAGATACTGATTTTACTTGGAAAGATTTTCAGGGGAGAAACAACAATGAACTTGTTGCTATTTTTGGTAATTTCATTAACAGAGTTGTAGTTTTAACCAATAAATATTGGGAAGGAGAAGTCCCGGAAAGAGGTGATTTGGAAGATTACGACAAAGAAGTATTAGATTTATTAAAAAATTTCCCAAGTAAAATTGGATACTCAATTGAAAAATACCGATTCCGAGAAGCGTTACAAGAACTGATGAACTTGGCCAGATTAGGAAATAAATATTTGGCAGATACAGAACCTTGGAAACTCAAAAAGATAAATGAAAAAAGAACTGAAACAATAATGAATATTGCTCTTCAGATAGCAGCTTCATTGTCAATTTTATCTGAACCTTTTTTACCCTTTAGTTCAAAAAAACTAAAAGAAATGTTAAACATTTCAGATTTAAATTGGGAGGACGCTTCCAAAAATAACCTGAAAGGAAAGTCGAAGATTAATAAATCTAGCTTACTGTTCTCTAAAATAGAAGATGAAATCATTGAAATTCAAATACTTAAGCTAAAGTCTTAAATTTACTATGCGAGCATAGTAAATTTTATTAGTTTAGCTTAAAAATATTTTACTATGAAAAAAATTATATTACTCCTCTTTACTCTTATTATTTCTCACTCAGTATTTTCTCAAAATGGTTGTAATGGCAGATATGAATCTGAAATTTTTAGTTCTGTTACTGTTACTGAAGTAAATTATTCTGATGTATACTCTGATAATGAACATAAAATGGATATCTATACTCCAGATGGTGACACAGAAACAAATCGACCTGTAATACTCTTTATGCATGGGGGGTCTTTTACTGGAGGATCAAAAGAACTAATAGATTGTGTAGATTTTTGTGAGAGTTTTGCAAAAAGAGGATATGTTACTGCTTCTGTAAATTATCGACTTGCTAGCAATCCTATTAATTTTATGCTAGACCAAGAATTACAATATAGAACAGTCTTTAAAGCTATTGCGGATATAAAATCAGCTATTCGATATTTCAGAAAAGATTATAATAACGGGAATACTTATAATATTGATGATAATACTATCTTTATTGGAGGGACTTCTGCTGGTGGAGTAATTGCAGTACATCTTGCGTATGTAGATAATATTTCTGATCTCCCCACTTCACCAATAGACGTGCAATCCATAGCAAACAGTTTAGGGGGACTAGAAGGAGATGCTGGTAACGATGGATATAGTTCGCAAGTTAGCGGAGTAATCAGTTTTGCAGGAGGAATAAATGATGTAAATTGGATTGATAATTTAGATGAACCACTTGTAAGTATCCAGGGAGATGCTGATGTGATTGTAAATTATAATTGTGGCCCTGGACAAGGTGTTGCTACTATTCTAACTCTATGTGGAACTGCAGAAATGCATCCTCAGGCAGATGCTGTTGGGTTAATTAACAATAATTTAGTTTATCCTGGAGAGGGACACACTTGGTTTGTTTCTGGAAATTCAAATTCTAAATTTACACAAGCGGTAGAATTTACAAAAGATTTTTTATACCCATTATTACCATGTAACTCAACAACTAATATATCTTTAATTAACTCATCAGAAAAAAAATTATTGAAAATTGTTGATATTCTTGGTAGAGAAGTTGAACAAACAACAAATCAAACTCTTTTCTATATTTATACAAACGGAGAAGTAGAAAAAAGAATAAGTATAAATTAGTATGCACAAACAAAATCTGGGAAGGAAAGGAGAAGAATTATCTACAACTTTTCTGAAAGAAAAAGGATTTGAAATTTTACACAAAAACTGGAGATATAAAAAATCAGAAATAGATATTATTGGCCAACTTAAAGATACTTTAGTATTTGTTGAAGTAAAATGCAGAAAATCAGAGTTTTTTGGGAGACCAGAACAAGCAATAAATCATAAAAAAGAATCACTATATAAATTAGCTGCCGAAAACTATTTGGAAGTAAATAATTTAGAGAATGAAATCCGTTTTGATGTAATCTCAATTATTCATAATAATAACAAAACTGAAATCGAACATTTTATCAGTGCCTTTTAATCTATCTTTGCATTAAATAATTTCAAATGAAAAATAACAGATTTAACAAATCAAACAAAAATAAGTCTTCTGAAGGAAAGAAATACGGAAGAAATAAATTTTTCTCATCAGATTCAAATTCAAAACCCAAAAAGAAAAGAATTGATGATGGATCAATGAGGTTAAATCAGTTTTTAGCACATGCAGGAATTTGTAGCAGAAGAGAGGGAGATCAATTAATTGAAGCTGGTGTTGTCCAAGTAAACGGGAAAGCTGTAACTCAAATGGGATACAGAGTTATGGAAACAGATATTGTGAAATTTAATGGACGAACTCTAAAAACAGATAAAAAAAGATATTTACTTTTAAATAAATCCAGGAATTATTCTTGCAGATTAGATGATTACGGGAAAAAAGATTCTATTTTTGAACTTATAAAAGGATCTTGTAAGGAAAAAGTTTTACCCGTAAACAAATTAACTAAAACACAAAGTGGGTTAATTCTTTTTACAAATGATGAAAAACTTTCAGCTAAACTTTCTCATCCTAAACAAGAAATAAAAAAGATTTATCATGTTAGTTTAAGTAAACCATTAAAGTCAATTGATTTTAAGAAAATAAAAGATGGTATTATTATTGACGGAGAAAAAATAAAAGTAGATTCCATTTCATATGTTTTAGACAAAGAAAAAACAGAAATTGGGATTGAACTAAAATCAAACAAAAGAAATCTGGCTACAAAGATATTTGAAAGTTTAGATTATCATGTAATCAGATTAGATTTAGTGTTTCTCGGAGGGCTAACAAAAAAAGATATCCCAAGAAAGAAGAGTAGATTTTTATCCGAAGAAGAAATAAATATTCTGAAAAGACTATAATTTTATATAAAATCAGATAAATTTTCGTTATTAATTCTGATTATTGTAATTTTAGCTGTTAAATGAAGTCCTTTAAAAAAATTTTAAAATATTTTTCTGTATTAATTTTAGTTCTAGGTCTATTCGGACTAGGTTTTACATTTTTATTTGCTGAAAAAATTGAAGGGATTGTTTTAAACAAGGTAAATTCAAAACTGAAAACTGGAATTTCTGTTGGAGATATAGAATTTTCTGTTTTTGCAAACTTTCCTTATGCTTCTGTAACTTTCTCAGATATTTTTATTCAGGATTCAAATTCTGACACATTACTCTTTTCCAAAAATTCTATTATCAAACTAAATGTTCTTAGTTTAATTTCTGGAGATTATTCTGTAAAGAATATGGAAGTTCAGAAAGGGGAAATAAATGTTAAATATGATGAGAAAGGTATTCCGAATTTTAATATTTTAAAAGACACAACAAAAACAGATTCTGACTTAAATTTAGATAGAATTTTGTTCACTGATTGTAAGTTAAGATATACAGATAAGTTAAATGATTATTTGATAAAATCGAATATAGAAAATGTTCTATTATCCTATTCTAACAATGAAGGGGATCATATTATAACTTTAGAAGGGGATCTTTTCATGAATAATTTAATAATTTCTGAGGATGATTATATTAATGAAAAAGATGTGTTTGCTTCATCCGAAATTACCATTTCAGAAAATAGTATAGATCTAAAGTCATCAATACTAAATATTGATAATATAACATTTGACAATGTTCTTTTCAATAAAAATAATGAAAAATGGAAACTAACTATCAAGACGGAAACTGAGTTAGATGAGATATTAACTACTATGCCTGAAAAGTTCAAATATCTGTTTAAAGAACATGAAATAAAAGGAAAGATAAAAGCGGATATTTTAATTGAAAATGATGGATTATCAGAATACCCTTTTTGTAATGTGGATTTTAAGTTAACTGAATCTTTTTATAAAAGTAATTCTCAAGATTTCAAACTTTCTAAAATATCATCTGAAGGAAATTTTAATAATGGGGAAAATAGAAATTTTAAAAGTTCAGAATTTCGTTTTTCTAACTTTAACTCTATAAAAAATAATGGATCTTTAAAAGGTGATTTTATATTTTCCAATTTGGACAATTATTACCTGAATGCAGATATATATTCTTCTTGGGAGTTGTCCGAATTAAATAATTTTATTGATGACTCTCCTTTTCATAATATCAAAGGTTCGGTAAAAGGCCAGATTAATTATAAAGGTAACTTCAGTTTTGATGAATTAATGAAAGAATACATTAGAAAATCAGAGCATACATCAAACCTATATTTTAAAAATGTCTTCTTTAATTATAAAAAGTCCGATCTAAACTTTTCATCAAAAAAGATGAATTGGGAAATAAAAGATCATAAGGTGAAAATTGATGATGTTATAAATATCAGTGATTCGGAAATGGATTTTGATGGAGAGATAACAGACTTAATTTTATACATACTTGACCAAAAAGAAGAGATTTCCGTGAAAGGAAGTATGAAAAGTAAGAAAATCAATTTTAAGGAATTATTTAAAATAACGGAATTAAATGATGATACTGAGAAAGGAGAATTTATAAGTGTTTTACCAAATTGGATTAACTGTGAATTAGATTTGAATATAGATCATCTTATTTATTCTGGTTTTTCTGCTTCATCTATTAGTGGTGAAGTAATTTACGACAATAAAAAACTGAAATTATTTTCTGAAAAACTGAAAATGGATGCTTTGGATGGAAAAATCAATGTAAGTTTTGATTATTTCGAAAATAAACTTCATGATTTAATATTAAAATCAAATTGGGAATTTACTAAAATTGATATTGCAAAAGGGTTTAGTAGTTTTAATAATTTCAAGCAAACATTTATAACAAATAAAAACATAAAAGGAATTGGTTCTGCTACAATGTATTTGCAATCTATGTGGGATAAAAATTATAAATTTTATTCTCCATCATTAAATATGAATTCAACTTTAAAGATAGAGAATGGTGAATTAATTGATTTTGAACCAATGTACGAACTTTCAGATTATGTTAGTTTGGAAGAACTAAAAAATGTAAAATTTGCTACATTAGAAAATAAAATCAGGATAGAAAATGAAAAAATAATTATTCCAAAGATGGATATTAACTCATCTGCAATGAGTGTGTTTATATCCGGGACCCATAGTTTTGATAATATTATGGACTATAAAGTAAGATTATTATTGTCAGATGTTTTGAGTAAAAAATCAAAAAATAAAAGTAATATTGATAAGGAAAATTATAGCATAAATAAAAGTGGGAAAACCACTATTCAATTAAACATGGAAGGACATGTTGATGACCCTAAAGTATCGTTAGATAAAATAAAAATTAAACAAGATATTTTTAAAGAAATAATAAAAGAAACGAAAGAGGTAAAAGAAATTATTGAAGAAAACATTTTAAATAGTACGAAAAAAGATAGTTCTGAAGAGAACAAAACAGAAGAAGAGGAAACTGGTATTGAATTAGAGTGGGAAGATGAAGAATAAAAAACTATGAATTTTTATAAAAGAAAACAAAAGTGGAAATATATATTATTTGCTGTTGCAATAATAATATCATCTCTTTCTATAATTCTAACTAGAGACCTTGAAAATTCTCTTGAAGAATCAATAAACTCCTTAAGTCAATCAATTGAAACATTAAAACAAAATGAGGAAACTCTGAAGAATGAAGAAGCGGATAATATGAGAAATTTCGCTAAAGCTATTCAACATTTAAATAATATGAACCCAAACATTGAGGGAGATTTTTCTTTTTCAATGGAAATAATAAAACAGAATGTTAATATCCCACTAATTCTGATAGATGAATGTCATGATGTTTTACAGTACAGAAATATAAATATCCCAGAAGAAATTGAAAGTGATGAAGTAAAAAAGAAAGAGTATGTACTATTAGAGTTAGATACTATGCGAAAAGTGGGAGATTCTATTTTTATTGATGTATCTGGAGAGAAACAAACTTTGTATTATAAAAATTCAAACATCTTAAATCAAACATCTAAGATGCATCTGTTTACATTAGAGAAACAAAGTTTTACTAAAAACATCATAAATGAAATGCGTTGGTACCCGTATTATCAATTAGCTTTTATTTTACTATTTGCAATTCTTGCTTATTTAATTTTTAATGCAGCAAAAAAATCAGAACAAAACCAAGTTTGGGCCGGTATGGCAAAAGAAACAGCTCATCAAATAGGTACTCCTCTTTCATCTTTAATGGCATGGTTAGAACTATTAAAACAAAACCCGGAAAATGAAAGTATGACAATTGAGATGGAGAAAGACCTAGTAAGGCTTGAAACAATAACTGAGAGATTTTCAAAAATTGGATCAAAAACCGAATTGCATCCTGAAAACATTAATGAATTAATAAAGGAATCGGTTGAGTATATGGAAAAACGATTTTCTAATAAGATTAATTTTATACAAAACATAAATATTAAAAGTCACAAAATAAATCTGAATAAAGTGTTATTTGTATGGGTATTAGAAAATATTTGTAAGAATGCTGCAGACGCAATGAAGGGTGAGGGTACTATTAGTATTAATTGTTCGGAAGATGAGGAAAATATTAGTTTATATATTTCTGATACTGGAAGTGGAATTGATGCGTCAATTATTAAATCAATTTTTATGCCTGGTATTACCTCAAAAAAGAGAGGTTGGGGTCTAGGGCTTTCCTTGGTGAAACGAATTATTGAAGATTATCATCAAGGTAAGATATTTGTAGAAAGTTCGTCTGAAAAAGATGGGACCACATTTGGAATTTTATTGCCAAAAACCTAAATACTACAACTTCCTAGAGTATTTTTATTCAGGTAATTTTGGTGATACTCTTCAGCTCTGTAAAATTCTGAAGATTTAATAATTTGTGTTTTAATTGATTTCTTCCATTTTTCTTGTTGTGTTTTAACTGAATTTTCAGCAGTTATTTTCTGTGGATTAGACGTGTGAAAAATTACCGAACGATATTGAGTTCCTGTGTCGACCCCCTGCCTATTTAAAGTAGTTGGATTATGATTATTCCAAAAAATATCAAGGAGTCTCTCATATGATATAAATTCTTCATCAAAATATATTTCTATTACTTCTGCATGATTTGTATCTCCCTTACAAACTTCATCATAAGTTGGATTTTTTGTGTTTCCACCCATATATCCAACCTGAGATTGATAAACACCTTTAGTTTCACTAAATAGTTTCTCTACAGTCCAGAAACAACCCGCTCCAAAATAGGCACAGCTTAAATTTTCATACTCTTTAAATTGTATGCTTAATGAATTAACACAATGCCTTGTGTCCTTCTCTGTTATTTGTTCTCCATGAAAAATATGCCCCAAATGTCCATCACATTTACTGCAACAAATTTCTGTTCTTACTCTACCACCGCTTAAATCTTCATATCTTTTTATTGATCCTTCAATCTCATCATCAAAAGAAGGCCAACCACACCCAGAATTAAACTTAGCTTTTGATTCATAAAGCGGAGCTTTACAAGCTCTACAAATAAAAACTCCAGCTTCAAAGAAATTATTGTATTCTCCAGAAAAAGGAGGTTCTGTTCCTTTATTTACTATTATTTCTGACTCTTGTTTATTTAAATTTGAAAAAAAAACTTTTTTATTCATATTTTAAAACTATTAAAGACAATTCCCTTCTTTATCAATATTTACAATTGGAACTTTATCCCAGTTAATTTGTTTATCTGCCTGTCTAATATCTATAAAGTCAAAATCTCTAATTAATTTCTTAAATTTTGGGTATGCCCCAGATAAATTATAATAAGACTTAAATTTCCTTTTTAAAGATAATCCATCTAACATAGGTTGATCTGGATCAAAATCTCTAGGATGAAAATAAGTCATAGTATAGTCAGTGTTCTGAATAAGTCTGTGTATTAAACTATAAGGGAAGAAACGGAAATAACCTCCTCCAGTTGTAGTAAAACGATTCCCTAAAAAACTATTAGTACTCATTGGGAATTCCTTAATCTCATTATTATTAAATTTTAATTTCACCGGTCCTGATTCTTTAAAATTAATAAACCCTCCATCTTCTCTTACTGCTGGAAATATTGAAGCGTCATACTGAATACCTAACTCATGAAGAATATCAAATACCCAAACATTTTCTTTTTTAACTGAAAATCCTGGAGCCCTATATGATAATACCTTTTCAGATGTTATATCTTCTAACCTATTAATACATGTTTGCAAATCTGATTTAAACTCATCAGGAGTTTGCTGAAAAGCTATTTTATGCATGTCAGAGTGAGCTCCAATCTCAAACCCATAATCATGTATCTTTTTTATAATATGTGGGTGTTTTTGAGCTATATACCCTAAAACAAAAAAGGTTGCTTTTACATTATTCTCTAACAATACCTCCAGAATCTTATCGGTGCCTACGTTTACTCTATCTTCATATGAGCTCCATTTATTTAGAATATTTGAAGGGTATTTATGTAATATATGATACCAATCCTCTATGTCAAAAGTTAAAATATTCAATATGTTATTTATATAAGGTTAAAAACAAAAATATTAAAATATATCTAAAAACGTTTCAATTAATAATCTTTTCGTAAAAATGAATTTCAATTAATTCTGTATGATTTGTGTTTCTATTGCAAACATCTTTATATTTTGGGTTTTATTATATTCTCCACTAAAAGGTGATTCTGTTTCTTTATTTTTTAGAATATTTTTTTCATCAAGACTTAAATTTGAGAAATAATCTTTTTCCATTTTTACAAAAATAAAAAAAACACCCAAACTGGATGTTTTTCTTAAAACTAACACTTTTTCTTTTAAAAAGTAATTCCTCCATCAGATTGATACACATAATTAAATGTGTAAAATCCACCATAATCTCCTTCTGAAGGTTGTGGGTCTGGGCTGTCATAGAAATAGAGAATCTCCATTTTTGCATATTTATTATCATGTGTCCTAAAAACTAATATCCTTCCAGCAATAGGAGATATTATATGAGTACTCATATCATAAGAAGCCCAACCATTACCTGATATCCCAAGATCATCAACTATAGCGGGACCTGATGTATTGTCCTGTTCTAATTTAGATAAATCTACAGTTCTAATATCTGACATAACTCCAGTAGCGATATAAACTGCTGCATTACCTGTTCTTTCTGGCTCGTTAACGCTATAACGATCTCCTCCATTAACAATAATTGTAGTTCCACTAAATGCTACATCCCAATTATCATGAATTACTGTATCTCCTTCTGAAAAACTAAACTTCTCAAACTTACCAGTCACTAAGGAATCAAGAATATTAACATCATACTGGCTTGCATTTAACTCAACAAAGGTAATCACATCCTCATCTATTAACTTAGGACTACTTTTCTCACAAGAAGAAAAGAACAAGAGACTAAATAGAAGTAATGAAGTTATGTGTTTCATATTATTCTGTACAACCAGTATTCCAATTTGGATTGGAAGCTATATCTTCAGGAGATCCAGCTATAAAAATCATTTCAGTTGCTCCTAAAACTAATCCAGTAGTATCATTTATATAGGTTGGAATATGATTAGAATTAGGGCCAACATCATATATATATGATTGATGACAACAACTACTATCATCAACAGCTGCTAGTCCATTTAAGATTCCCATACAGTCTGTACAGCTAGCATTCCAATTTGGATTGGAAGCTATATCTTCAGGAGATCCAGCTATAACAATCATTTCAGTTGCTCCTAATTCTAAGCCAGTAGTATCATCTATATAAGTTGGAATATGATTAGAATTAGGTCCAAAATCATATATATATGATTGATGACAATTCCCACACTCATCAGCAACCGCTAGTCCGTTCTCAATGCCCATGCAGTCTAAAGGTGCTGGGGTATCACTTTTTGTACATGCGAAAAAAAGAAGTGTTATCATGCATACTGGTAAAATTGTTTTCATTGTTTTCATTGTTTTCATTGTTTTAATTGTTTTAATTGTTTTAATTTTTGTTTTTTAAGAGTTGGCTAAAGTAAATAAGTCTACTTAATCAATTGTCTTTTATTATTAATTATTTGAGCTTTATTTAAGATTTAAATTAATATTTATATAATATACTCGTCCCGATATGTTACTGATATATTCTGGATTTGTAATCCCAAAAATATTCTTTGATCCAATTTGAATTGACCTTAATGGATTTAGGGAATAAGTAAATCCTAAATCACATAAAGTATATCCTTTAACAAATTCATCATATATGTCTAATAAATCATTTCCATTGACATCATTTAGAGCGTATTTACTTCTATAAGTAATAATACTATTTACATCTAATCTTTTATTTATATGATATAATATTTTGATATTTCCCATATGTCTAGATCTATTAAATAATCCAAAATAATCCTCTTTATTAAGTTTGAAGCTTACTCCATTTATATCATTTACATATATATCCTCAGTTTCAAATCTTGTTCTAATTTCTGTATCATAAGCATACAGTAATTGATATCCCATCTTTATTTCATAATTAATAGATGGTTTATAAGTTGTATTAAACTCTACTCCCTTTGTTTCAACCTCATTAATATTAAAGTAACTATAAATATTTGTGTTATTTATTGATTTAGCCACTGACTGCCATTCAATCAAATTCTGTATTTTATTCTTAAATAAGTTTGCATTAAAAATAATTTTTTTTGTTGGATTATATTTTACTCCAATATTAATATTTAATGAAGTTTCTGACTTTAAAGGAGAACTTAGTTCTGAAAATGGAATAAAAATTTCCTGTATCATTCCATCATTTTGCATAGATTCTAATCTGTCAAAAGCAACATCCCTTCCAAAAACACTATATCCAATGGTTGAGTTAGTAAAATCGAAATACCTTTGTCTGAAATCAGGTATTTTAAAACCCGTGCCTATTGAGCTATTTATGTTTATTTTATTATTTAAAGGAAATCCTACAGCAAATTTATTAGAAATTACTGGAGTATAATCTGTGTAATTATCATATCTGCTTCCAAGTATAATATTAAATTTATTAAATGCGGTTGCATCTAATTGTCCGTAAATAAAATTTAAATCTTGCTTTGGATTATTTGAAAAATTTGTTCTGGATAATTCTTCTTTTTTCATACCAAAACCTAAAATACTATTTAGTTTTTTATAAGTGAAATGAGTTTTTATTTCAGATTTTAATAATGTGTGATCCAAATAATTATCATCTTGAGTATTTAAATATTCATCTGCTCTATAATTAGTTTTATAAATTTCAGCCTGATGAAATAAATTAGAGTTCATCAAATATTTTACAAATGTTCCAAGGTTCCACTCTTTAATATTAGTTTTTCCTTCTAATAGAGAACCTTCATGTTCTGCAGTATTTTTTTGCTCATGATTATAATATCGTGCATTTGTATTTAATATAACTTTATCAGAAAGTCCATATCTTAACTTTGTATTAAAGGTAAAATTAGAATAAGGATTAACAGTACTAAGCAAATCTGATTTTATTAAATCATAACCATCCGTATTATAATAATCTATAGAGTTTGATATTTGAAACGAACCTTTTTTGTATTGATATATCAAACTTGGATTAATTGTATTATAGGAAGCGTATTTTAATGATAAATTAATTTTATTACCATCATTAATTTGCTTTTTACTGATAAGATTCACAACTCCACCTAATGCATTAGACCCATACAAACTTGAAGATGCTCCTTTAATAATTTCAATTCTTTCTATGTCTGTTACTGATATTCTATTTAAATCCAATGCTCCGAAAGATCTTCCAATAATTGGAAATCCGTCAACAAGTATAGTTATATATGAAGCGTCTAATCCTTGCATTTGTAATCCTTCAGTACCTGTTTTTGTTGGCACGCTTATAATTCCTGTTTGTATGTTTATTACATCATATAATTTACTTGCATTAGATAACATAATCTCTTTTTCAGAAATTATTGTAGTAGGAATAGGTAATTTGTCCAAATCTCTTTCAGACATTGTTGCTGAAATTATTATTTCTTCTAATTCAGATAACATCAAAGTAGTATCTGTTTCTGTTTGAGAAAAACAAATTATTGGACAAAAAAAAACTAATATTAATTTATTCATTAATAATTCTCTTGAGATTTTGTGTTTTCTTAAAAATTGAAGTTTTTAAACTATTAACAGAAATAGTTGCTCCAGAGATTGCGTCTACCTTTGAATTAAATTCAAATTCAGAATCTGAATTATTCCCAATAAATTGTTTGAGCCATCTTTTATTACATATTTCGAAACCGTGGCTTTCTCTATAATTTAATATTTCAACTTTCAAAATCTCTGCAAAATTATTATAAATAATAAAATAATCAAACTTTTTATATCTTGAAAATTCAGATTTTACAATAAGATATCCTATTATTCTTTCGGATTCTAAAATAGTATAAAAATTATCTGATGTACTATTAATTGTATAGGTACTACTATTAAAGATAGTAGAGATATTTTTGTAAATCTTATCTCTACTTTTTATATCCTTTTCCCAATCGTAATTAATAAAAGAGAAATTAAGTAAAGAGATAATTAAAAAAACAATTATCTCTTTACTAAAAAAAGTGCTAATCTTATGAATAGTAGTATTAACCATAATTTAGAACCAAACTGCTGTACCTATATTGATATAATCTGTTCTAGGATTAGCATTACCATTAGATTTAATCTGATAATCTACCTTAAACATAGCTCCTTTTGTTAATTTCCATCCTAATCCCAATATAACATCCTTTCTATCATAATTAGAATTTATTGTTATGTTGTCTTCGACCTCTTTATGTGTATTATAATTTTCATACCTCACAAAAGCTATCAACTCATCATTTGTTTCTTTTTTAGATAATAAATTATATCCAGCTTCAGCATAATAACCCATCATTTTACTTCCTAAGTCTTTTCCTGTGAAAATATTATATTGATTAGTATTAGATAAATCAGCAACAACATATTGCCCTCTTAATTGTAAGGCTCCTTGTTGGTATCTACCATCAATTCCAATCATATTAATACCTATAATAGTAGAATCAGCAGACATTACAGCGTTTTCATCTGATAAATCTAATCCATTATAAGCGGATGATTCAGACTCTCCTAAATATGTAGACAATCCTAAATTTAAATTAGGAATTCCTAAGTATGAAAATCTAGAAGCAAAATCAGGAGAGGTCATATACGACTTAGCTGCTTTCTGTCTCCCACTTCTTAATCCGCTACTTCCACTAAAAACACCTGCACCATCATATCCATTAAAACCATTAACTAACATAAGTTCATACGATAAAGTATTATCAATCATTCTACCGTTTACAGAAACACCCATCTCTCTCCAGGTAGTTGGTACTATATATTTATCTACATTTGTTCTTTCTACTCCATTAAATGTTGGTGGTTCGTGATATAAATTTTGTATCCCCATAGGAATGAGCATTAGCCCCGCGTTTACATTAAGATTATTCTTAATGCTATGACTTAAAAATGCTTGTTCTACATAAACCTCTTTTACATGCTCCATCTCTATTTCCGATATAAATGATGTTTTTTCATTAAAATTATACCCAAAAAAAGTTACTAAGCGGTGCACATCTAAAGTTGCATTATGATTTAATTCATCATTTATTTGTTTATTATAATCTATCTGCCCATATCCTCCTATGTGTAATCCCTGATTAGATCCGATTATTTTTTCTGCCGTGTTTTGTGCTTTTGAAATTATTATTGTTGAAAATAATATCCCTATTACTAATGTCTTTCTAATTTTGTTTGTTTTCATTGTTATTGTTGTTTATTTTTATTTAGACTTATTCTATATAGACTGCAAAAGTAAAAGGTTTTTTATATTAGCATAGCATAATTAAATATTTTTTTGTCATCAATTTATATACATATTCCATACTGTAAAAAAAAGTGCAGTTATTGTAATTTTCATTTCAGAATATCTAAAAATGATAAAGATGAGATGATACAAGCAATGATTAAAGAATTAGATTTAAGAGAAAATTACCTAAAATCAAAAAAATTAAATAGCTTATATTTTGGAGGTGGTACACCATCAATATTAAATCAAAAAGAAATTGAACTACTATTCAATAAAGTGAGAGAAAAATATCTAATTGATGAAAATACAGAAATATCTTTTGAATGTAACCCAGATGATTTAGATAAAGAAAAATTAATTTTACTTAAAAAAGTAGGAGTTAACAGATTAAGTATTGGTATACAATCATTTAATGATGAAGATTTAAATTTCATGAATAGAAGTCATAATTCTACTCAAGCAATAGATTGTGTGAAGTTCTCACAAGAAATAGGATTTAATAATATTTCTATTGACCTGATTTTTTCATTACCTAATCAAACTCTTAAATATTGGAAAAGAAATCTGGATATTGCTTTTAATCTTGGGATTCAGCATATTTCTTCCTACTCACTAACAATTGAAGAAAAAACAAAAATAAATCATCTTATAAAAACAAAGACAATTACAGAATTAGATGATGACATCTCATTACAACAATATAATTTATTAATTAAAGAGTCCGAAAAAAATGATTTTACTCATTATGAAATATCTAATTTTGGGAAAGAGAATTATTTTTCAAAACATAATTCTTCTTATTGGTTAGGAAATGAATATTTAGGAATTGGACCTTCAGCACATTCTTATAATGGGAAAAGTAGAAGTTGGAATATAAGAAGTAATAAAAAGTATATTTCAGAAATAAAAAATAATCGTTTACCATCAGAAACCGAAATTCTAACGAACTCTGAAAAGTTTAATGATTATATAATGACACATTTAAGAACAATATGGGGAGTTGATACAAATTATATTTTAAAATATTTTGGGGAGAAAATAT
>CABXPN010000015.1 GCA_902514225.1 uncultured Bacteroidota bacterium | reverse complement strand
AACAACAGATTTTTCTTTTTTTAAATTTTCTAATGCAATAATTACACTTAAAAGCTCCATTCTGTTATTTGTTGTAAGTTCAAATCCTTCAGAAATTTCTTTTCTATGTTTTCCGGAAAGCATAACCACACCATAACCACCTTTTCCTGGATTTCCCTTTGCCGCTCCGTCCGTATAAACCTCTACACTCATTTTAAGATGATTTTTTCAATAATTTTAGGAAAGAAAGAATGTTCTAATTGATGAATTTTTTCAGACAAACTTTCAGATGTTTCGTTTTGTTCTAATTTACAGATTTTCTGAAAAACAATATCTCCCTCATCATAATTAGCATTTACAAAATGAATACTTATACCCGATTCAACTTCATTATTTTCAACTACCGACTTATGTACATTATTTCCATACATACCTTTTCCTCCGTATTTAGGAAGTAAAGAAGGGTGAAGATTAATAATTTTGTTTTTATAATTCAAAATAATTCGTTCAGGAATTTTTAAAAGAAAACCCGACAAAACAATAAAATCAATTTTTTTCTCAGATAAAGAATTGTCAATTTCTAAAGAATTAATCATATCAGATTTTGAAAAAACAACCACAGGTATTTCTAGTGTTTTCATCCTTTCTATAACATAAGAATCTTCTTTATTTGTATAAAGAACCTCAACAGAAACCCTATCAGAAGAAGAAAAATAATTACAAATATTTTCTGCATTAGATCCATTCCCAGAAGCGAAAATTGCTATTCTTTTCATAATACAAAAATAGTTAAACTATTTAATAAACAACTAAATGTTAAAATAGAAAAATAGAAAACTTGTGAGATATCTAATTTATGTATTTATTTGCATATTATTAATTAAAAAAAGATTAAAATGTCAGACATAACTACAAAAGTAAAAGCAATTATTGTTGATAAATTAGGAGTTGATGAAGCGGAAGTAACACCAACAGCTAGTTTTACAGATGATTTAGGAGCAGATTCTTTAGACACAGTAGAACTTATTATGGAGTTTGAAAAAGAATTTGACATACAAATTCCAGACGATAAAGCTGAAAAAATAGCAACAGTAGGTGATGCGATTACATTTATTGAGGCTGCATAATTTGTAAAAAATGAAAAAAAGAAGAGTAGTTGTTACAGGAATAGGAGCTTTAACTCCTATTGGAAACAACCTTCAAGATTATTGGGAAAACCTAATTAAAGGGGTTAGTGGTGCTGCTCCAATCACCCACTTTAATGCAGAAAACTTTAAAACAAAGTTTGCTTGTGAGGTTAAGAATTTTAACCCTACAGATTTTTTGGACAGGAAAGAAGCTAGAAAAATGGATCAGTTTTGTCAGTATGCAATGGTTACTGCAGATGAAGCTTTTTCAGATTCAGGGTTAAATATTGATGAAACAAACTCTGACAGAGCGGGTGTTGTTTGGGGTTCAGGAATTGGAGGAATGAGTACTTTTCAGAACGAATCTTCTAATTTTGCAACAGGAAACGGAACACCAAGATTCAATCCTTTTTTCATTCCAAAACTAATTTCAGATATCCCTGCGGGACATATTTCAATTAAATATCAATTCAGAGGACCAAACTTTACTACGGTTTCTGCTTGCGCTTCTTCTACAAACGCTCTTATTGATGCTTTTAACTATATTAAATGGGATAAAGCAGATATATTTATTGCGGGAGGATCAGAAGCTTGTGTTTACGAAACAGGTATTGGTGGTTTTAATGCAATGATGGCTTTATCTACCAGAAATGATGACCCTAAATCAGCATCCAGACCATTTGACAAAAACAGAGATGGATTTGTTATGGGAGAAGGTTCTGGAGCTTTGGTTTTAGAAGAACACGAACACGCAAAAAAAAGAGGAGCTACAATTTATGCTGAAGTAGTTGGCAGCGGACTAACCGCAGACGCTCATCATATTACAGCTCCGCATCCAGAAGGATTGGGAGCTAAAAATGTTATGAAATTAGCAATTGAAGACGCTGGAATAGATAAAACAGAAATTGACTATATTAATGTTCATGGAACTTCTACTCCATTGGGAGATATTGCAGAAACAAAAGCAATTAAATCATTATTTGGAGAGCACGCCTATGATTTAAACATTAGTTCAACAAAATCTATGACAGGACACTTATTGGGAGCTGCTGGTATAATTGAATCAATATCATGTATTATGGCTGTAAAAAACGACATTGTACCACCAACAATAAATCATGAAACAGAAGACCCGGAAATTGACAATAAATTAAACCTAACACTTAATAAAGCTCAGAAAAGAGAGGTTAATTATGCTTTAAGTAACACCTTTGGTTTTGGAGGGCATAACGCTTCATTGCTTGTAAAAAAATATAAAGAATAATTTTAGTTAAAAAATTCATAAAACTTATCCCTTCCTTACATAAAAATAAAGAAGGGATTTTTATTTTTTTCAAAAACCACTACCAGATAGAAATAAAAGAAAAAGAACATTATAAATCTGCATTTATTCATAGTAGTTATAATATAAATAACAACTATGAAAAACTAGAGTTTTTAGGAGACGCAATTTTAAATACCGTTGTAAGCGAACATCTATTTCTGAAACACTCAAAAGAAGATGAGGGATATTTTTCAAAAAAAAGAGCTTTAATTATTGGTAGAAAAAACCTGAACAAAATAGGAAGAAACATAATCCCAACATCAGAAATAAAACACAAACTTAAATCTGTTTCAGATAATGTTTTTGGCAATATCTTAGAGTCTATTATCGGAGCTATATATTTAGATTTAGGATATAACGAATCCAAAAAATTCATATTTAATAAAATAATAGAAAAAAGCAATTTTTCTGAAGATATAAACTATAAAAGTAAAATTTTAGAATGGTGTCAAAAGAAAAACAAAAAAATAAAGTTTGTTAATTCAAAACAAAAAGGCCCCGACCATAAAAAAGAATATTTTATCGAATTATATATTCAAGAAAAGAAAATATCAGAATCTTGGGGAAACACAATAAAATCTGCTGAACAAAAATCTGCTGAAATTGCAATTAAAATTGTAAGTTAGCGGTGTATGAAGAAGATTAAAACAGAAAATGAAATAGACTTCCTTATTTTGGGAGTTAATAGTCATGTTAAATCTTACAAACTTTGTTGGGAAATAAATAAAAAATTACAAACAAACTTTATAAAAAAAGAAAACCACACGCACCCAGAAAACAATAAAATAACGTTTAATAGATTTTTTTATAAAGACGAAAAAAATGGAACAAATTACAACCTAATTTCAAACAGATCAGAATTAGGATATTTAGACCTAAACAATAAAAGCGTGAATTTTTATCTTATAGTTGATGGAGGTATTTACAAGAGTAAAAACATTATAGAAAAATTAAATCAGATTGATGATGTTTTATTAGCTTTCGAACTAGACCTAAAACAAATTAAATCAATAACACCATTTTTAATAAATGATTAATAAAACAAAAATAGTAGCTACAATCGGCCCCTCTACATCTTCAAAACAGATGTTAAGAAAAATCATTCAAAGAGGGGTAAATGTTTGCAGAATTAACTTTTCTCATTCTTCACACCAAGAAGCAAAAGAGATAATAGACAATATTAAAACAATAAATAAAGAACTACAAACTCACACAGCAATTTTAGCAGACTTACAAGGACCAAAAATTAGAGTAGGGGACTTTAAAAAACCAATAAAACTAAAAAAAGGGTCTTATATTTACTTTAACACAACCAAAAAACAACCAAATGATATTTTTATCAGTTATTCCAATTTTGCAAAAGACATAAAAAAGGGAGACAGAGTACTTTTGGATGACGGGAAACTTTCTTTATTAGTAGAAAAAAGTAATGGAAAAAACAGAGTAAAACTAAAAGTAGTATTTGGAGGACTATTAAGATCAAACAAAGGTGTAAACCTACCAAACACCGATATTTCATTACCATGTTTAACAAAAAAAGACAAAGAAGATCTTACCTTTCTTTTAGAACAAAAAATAGAATGGATTGGACTTTCATTTGTAAGATCAGCAGAAGATGTAAAAAAACTTAAAAAAATAATAAAAAGACATAAAAAATCTCAAGCGCTAGTAATTGCAAAAATTGAAAAACCAGAGGCAATAAACGATATTGACAATATTATTTTGGAAACAGACGCGATTATGGTAGCGAGGGGAGATTTAGGAGTTGAGGTACCCCTACACAAAGTTCCGGTATACCAAAAAATGATCGTACAAAAAAGTATTGAACAATCGAAACCAGTAGTTATTGCAACACAAATGTTAGAGAGTATGACGGATAATATTTCAGCAACTAGAGCTGAGGTAAATGATGTTGCAAACTCTGTAATTGACGGTGCAGACGCAATGATGCTTAGTGGAGAAACTTCAGTTGGAAAACACCCCCTAAGAGCGGTGGACACAATGAGAAAAGTAATTAAAGATGTAGAAAAAAGTAAGCATTCTATTTCAAAAAACACAATAAAAAGAGAGTTGTTGACAAACAAAAGATATATTTCAAACGCTATTTGTTCTAATGCTTGTCAGGTTTCCGATAATGTAAATGCTAAAGCAATTATTACAGCAACTTATTCTGGATATAACACAATAACAACATCAAGTTACAGACCAAAAGCTTATATATTTGCATTTACAAATCATCATACTATTTTAAATACACTTAGTTTAGTTTGGGGAGTAAAAGCTTTTTATTATGAAGGGGGTGAAACAACAGATGATACTGTTTTAGACACAAAAAACATCCTTAAAAAACATAAGTTTGTAAAAAAGGGAGACATGGTGATAAACATAGCGAGTATGCCAGCTAAAGAAATGGGAATGACAAATATGATGAAAGTAAGTAAAGTTTAAAAAACAAAAATGATAAATACAGAATTATTAGCGGAGATTTGTAAAATTGCAGGAGCTCCAGGACACGAACAAAAAGTAAGAGAAATTGTACTTAGAGAAGTAACAGATTTAGTTGATGAAATAAAGATAGACAACTTAGGAAACATAGTTGCGATTAAAAAAGGAAAAGAAAGCAAAAGAGTAATGATTGGAGCTCATATGGATGAGATTGGTTTTATTGTAACTCATATTGATGATAAAGGTTTTGTTTACTTCCATACTTTAGGTGGTTTTGACCCAAAAACCTTAACCGCACAAAGAGTAATAATACACGGAACTGAAGATGTAATAGGGGTTATGGGAGGCAAACCAATTCATTTAATGAATGCGGCTGATAGAGCAAAAGTACCAACAATTAAGGATTACTTTATTGATACAGGTAGATCAAAAGAAGAGTTGGATAAAATTATTTCTGTTGGGGATACCATTACAAGAAGAAGTGAATTGATTGAAATGGGAGATTGTATTAACTGTAAATCTTTAGATAATAGAGTTGCGGTTTTTATTTTAATTGAGATGTTCCGAGAGATGAAAAAAACACCTCCTTATGATGTGTACGGGGTGTTTACTGTGCAAGAAGAAATTGGAATTAGAGGAGCAAATGTTTCTGCTTTGGATATAAACCCTGACTTTGGTTTTGGATTAGACACAACTATTGCTTGGGACACTCCAGGAAGCACAAAACAAGAACAAGTTTCTGCACTTGGAGAAGGAGCTTGTATTAAAGTAATGGATTCTGCAACTGTATGTGATTACCGTATGGTAAAATATATGAAGGAATTAGCAAAAAAGAAGAAACTAAAAACTCAATTGGAGATATTACCTGCAGGAGGAACAGACACAGCAGGAATACAAAGAATGAACCCAGGAGGAAGTATTGCTGGGGCGGTTTCTGTACCAACAAGACATATACACCAATCTATTGAAATGGTACATAAAGAAGATGTAAGAGGAGCAATAGACTTATTAAAACACTCTGTAGAAAACCTACACACTTACGATTGGAAATTTAAATAAAACTTAGAATTATGAAAAAATTATTATTAGTATTAGCCTTTGCATTTATTGGACAACAAGCATTCTCACAAATGTATATAGTTACAATATCAGGTTCCTCTGTTTTTGGATGTTCTTCTTCTAATCCTTACGAAGCAACTCTTACTAAAGTTACTCCTGCTGGATCTCAAACACACACCTGTATACCAAGAAAAATAGAAGAGGGATCTCTTGTTTCATTGAACCAAGAACTTAATAGTATAATCAGTCAAGGATATAAATTGGTTGAAACAAATTATGCGGATGGTCATGGTTTATTGACTCCTGGTTCAATGTTGGATATTGGGAGTGTTTTTATTTTTGCTATTCCTTGAAGTGCAAGTGGTCTAGAAGAAGTTTCTACGACCTTAAACAGTCTCAGTCCTAATCCTGCAAATGAGTTTGTAAACATTAGTCTTAGTTACGACTTAAAAGGAGAAAGTGAAATAGTATTTATAAGTGAAGCAGGTTATGTCTATCATAAAGAAAGTATTGGTAGTATCAGTAAAAACGAAACATATAACATAGACATATCCAAAATACCAGCAGGTAAATATCTTGTGACAATCGTTAATGGTAAAACCTATACTACACCACAAAAATTAATCGTTTTATAAAGAGGAGAATTGTTTTAGAAAACGAACATCATTTTCAAAAAACAAACGTAAGTCATTTACTCCATATTTCAGCATAGCAATTCTTTCAATTCCCATTCCAAAGGCATAACCACTGTATTTTTTAGAGTCAATACCACAGTTTTCCAACACATTTGGATCAACCATTCCACAACCTAGAATTTCTAAATAACCAGTGTGTTTACACACATTACAACCTTTTCCACTACAAATATTACAACTTACATCTACCTCAGCAGAAGGTTCGGTAAATGGGAAATAAGAAGGTCTTAACCTTATCTTTGTTTTTTCTCCAAACATCTCTTTTGCAAAATAAAGAAGAGCTTGTTTTAGGTCCGCAAAACTTACGTTTTCATCAATATACAGACCTTCCACTTGATGGAAAATACAATGAGCACGAGCAGAAATCGCTTCATTTCTATATACCCTACCAGGAGAAAGAGTCCGGATTGGAGGTTTATTTTCGTTCATATACCTTACCTGAACAGATGAGGTGTGCGTTCTTAAAAGGACATCAGGATTAGTTTGTATAAAAAAAGTATCCTGCATATCTCTAGCTGGGTGTTCTTCAGGTAAATTAAGTGCAGAAAAATTATGCCAATCATCTTCAATTTCAGGACCTTCCGAAACAGTAAATCCAATACGGTTAAAAATATCTACAATCTGATTTCTAACTAATGAAATTGGGTGCCTACTTCCTAAATTATCTAATGAAGTAGGTTTTGTAAAATCAATATCACTCACCACCTCTTCCTCTATAAAACTATCTTTATAAGTGTCTATTTTCCCCTGAACTAACTCTTTTAATTTGTTTATAGACGCTCCGAATTCTTTTTTCTGCTCGTTCGGAATTTCTCTAAAAGAAGCAAAAAGATCATTTAACAAACCTTTTTTACCCAAGTATTCAATTCTAAAATTATTTAGTTCCTCTTCAGAATTTGGAGTATAATTACTTACTTTTTCAACTAGTTGTTCAACTTTTTCTAACATCTTAAATATTTACTTATATTTGCTTGGTAATTTATTTTACAAAGTAAACAATATTTTTATAAAAAATCATGAAAAAGACTCTTCTTAAAATATCAAGCGTATTATTAATGTTCTTATTTGTTTCAGCTACTTTTTCTTCTTGCGAAAAAGAGAAGGACACTATCGGAATAATAAAAGTTGTGTATTCCAACGGAAACTTAGTTAATGGAGCTACCGTTTCATTGTCTCAAAACAATACAATTCCAGGCACTTCTCCTATACCAAATCTAACACAAAGTCATTCTACTGATGCTAGCGGAAAAGCAGAATTTACATACAGATATGAGGTTATTTTAGATGTAAATGTAACAAAAACTTCAGGAAACGATACTTATACTGGTAGCGGGGTGATAAGGTTATTAAGAGGAAAAACAGAGCAAATTACAATTGAAATTATAAAGTAAGAATCACTCAAAATACTTTATTATAGATTTTTTCATAAGTACTTTCTGATCACTAGGAGGTAAATTTTCAAGATCCTTTAACTCTTCAAAATGAGGCCAACCATCTTCATCAACTTCCTTAAATTTATAATATCCAAACGGACTTAATAATTTACATGTTGCAATATGTAAAAGGTAGGTTTTTTCTTCTTTGTCAAAATCTCTAATTCCCTGTCCTAATTCCTGAACTCCAATTAAAAAAAGAATAGACTTTAAGGTCAGATCCTCCTCAAAATTTTCTTGTAATTTTTCAACAAGTTTGTTCCATCTTTTTTCTAAATCCTTCATTATAGCAAAAGTATAAATACTATCTTTACATTTATGAATTACATTGATATAATTATTATTTTATTGGTTTTACTTGCCGCATTTAAGGGTTTTAGTCGGGGATTGATAAAAGAGGTTTTGTCCTTAATTTCCTTAATAGCTGGGGTGTATATTGCAACAAACTTTTCGGTTTATTTCGAAAAATATTTAACTAATAATTTCCCTAAATTTGAAGATATTATTTCTGTTGTCTCTTTTGTTTTGGTATTTCTTATTGTGTTTTTATCATTAAAATTAGCCGCAATTTTGATAAGTAAATTAGCAAAATCATTACAATTAGGACTTGTAAATAAATTATTAGGACTTTTATTCGGAGGAGTAAAAGTACTACTAATCCTTTCTTTTGTATTGTTCGAAATAAATCATTTAGAAAGTAGTTTCGGAGAAATAATTCCTAAAAAACAAAAAGAAGAATCTTTTTTGTACCAACCTCTCTCTCAACTAATACCAACAATTAATCCAATATCAAAAGAAAAATCATCAATTAAAGATAAAATAGAAAAGAAATTTGACGAAACGATTGAAAGTATAAAAAATAACCTTGATACTATTCCTGAATAGCTTTTACCCCAGGAAGTTCTTTTCCTTCCAAATACTCTAACATTGCTCCACCTCCAGTTGATATGTAACTTACATCAGATTGCATATTAAATTTCTTTATTGCTGCTACCGAATCTCCACCTCCAATTAATGAAAAAGCACCATTTTTTGTTGCTTTACAAATAGATTCTCCTACCAATTTTGTTCCACTTTCAAAATTACTCATTTCAAAAACTCCCATTGGTCCGTTCCAAATTATTGTTTTAGAATTTTCAATTGCTTCTGAAAATAATTTAATACTTTTTTCACCAATATCTAATCCCATAAAACCATCTGGCACATCAGATATGTCACTTGTGTTAGTATTTGCGTTATTAGAAAACTCATCAGAATTAACAGAATCAACAGGAAGAATTAAATTAACCCCAATCAATTTTGCTTTACTAATAATCTCTTTTGCTAAATCCAATTTATCATTCTCCACCAAAGAATTTCCAATTTTGCCACCACTAGCTTTTGCAAAAGTATACGCCATTCCACCACCAATAATTAGATTATCTACTTTCGAAAGCAAAGAGGTTATAACATCAATTTTACCAGAAATTTTTGCCCCTCCAATAATTGCAGTAAAGGGTTTTTCAGGGTTTTTCAAAGATTTTTCCAAGCTATCAATTTCATTTTTTAAAAGTAAACCAAAATATTTTTCTATCGGAAAAAAGGATGCAATAATTGATGTAGAAGCATGTGATCTATGTGCGGTTCCGAAAGCGTCATTTACATAAACATCAGCAAGATTTGCAAGTTGTTCTGAAAAAACAACATCTCCTTTCTTTTCTTCCGGATGAAATCTTAAATTTTCTAAAAGCAACACATCTCCATCCGACATATTTTTGGTCAGATTTTCTGTTTTTTCTCCAATACAATTTTCAGAAAAAGAAACATCTACCTTTAAAACATCAGAAAGATGAGGTACAATATGTTTTAGTGAAAATTTATTTTCTATACCTTTTGGTCTACCTAAATGAGACATCAAAATTACTTTAGCTCCATCTGAAATTAACTTGTTTATAGTGGGTAAAGCAGCAATAATTCTACTATCATCAGTTATATTAAAACCCTTATCCAAAGGAACATTAAAATCAACCCTTACAATTATTTTTTCACCCTTAAAGTTTCTATCTTTTATGTTTTTCATTCTGCAAAAATAAACAAAGTAAAAAATCAGACTAATGAATTGTGAAAAATCAGTAAATTTGACGAGATAATAATTATGAGATTTAAAGATATTAAAGGAAATATAAAGGTAAAAAACCAACTTATTAATTCAGTAAAATACAATCGATTAAGCCATTCTCAACTATTTTTAGGAAGTGAGAAAAGCACAAAACTATCTTTAGCGATTGCTTTTTCTCAATATATAAATTGTATAAATAAAACAGAAAACGATTCTTGCGGTAGTTGTGATTCATGTATAAAATACAATAATTTATCTCATCCGGATTTACATTTAATTTTCCCGGTATTAAATATAAATGGGATAAAAAAACCGGTTTCAGATAATTTTATAATACAGTGGAGAGAAGAGGTTTTGCAAAACCCTTATATAAACTTAAACCAGTGGCTTGATGTGTTTTCTTCTGATAATAAAAGTGGAAAAACAGGGTATATTTATACGCACGAATCTGAAAATTTACATAAAAAACTAGCCTTAAAACATTACGAATCAGAATATAGGGTTGTGTTAATTTGGATGCCAGAAAAAATGCAAGCTGTTACATCAAACAAACTTTTAAAACTACTTGAAGAACCTCCAAATAATACAATATTTTTATTGGTTTCCGAAAACTCAGAATTGTTACTAAAAACAATACTTTCCAGACTGCAAATCACAAAGATAAATGACCTACAAACAATTAAAATAAAAGAAATACTTAAGGAAAAGTTTCCTAACAAATCAGAGTTAGATATTGAAAACTCATTAAGTTATTCTGATGGAAAAATTGGGAAGTCAATTGGGTTTTTATCTGTAGAAAATTTTGAAAATGACAATTTTACAGATTTCCAAAACTGGATGAGAACATGTTATTCTGTAAACATACAAGAAGTTGCAAAATGGGTAAATGAAAGAACAAAAAAAGGAAGAAGGGAACAGTCAATTTTTTTAAAATACAGTCTTAAAATGGTAAGAAATTGTTTGATTTTTCATTTTTCAGACCCAGATAACTTACATGTTACACAAAAAGAAAATCAGTTTTTAAATAAATTCCATTTGTTTATCCATGAAGGAAATATTTCTGAAATAACAGAAAAAATAGAAGACTGCATAAAAAATATAGAAAGAAATGCAAACGCTAAAATTATGTTTTATGAACTCTCACTTCAAATTATAAAACTATTAAAAGTAAAGCGTAAATTTGTAGAAATAAATTAAAATTATGAGTTGCGGAACAGGTGGTGGTTGTAATGGGTGTTCATCTTCAGAAAAAAGAGGATGTGGAACAAGCTCGGTTTTTAATTGGCTTGATGGAGTGGACACTTCAAAAAGTAATAAAAATAAAGATTTAATTGAAGTTCAGTTTAAAATGAACAGAAAGGAATATTTTCATAATTCAGATAATATTTCGGTTTCTGAAGGAGATTTTGTTGCGGTTGAAAGTAATTCAGGTCATGATATTGGAAGAATAACACTTATTGGAGAGATAGTTTACTATCAATTAAAAAGAAAAAAAATAGATCCGGAGAAAACACCTTTAAAAAAAATATACAGACTTGCAAAAGAAACGGATTTAGAAAAACACGAAAAAGCAATTGAACTTGAGAATCCAACCCTTAAAAAAGCAAAACTAATTATACAAAACCATAATCTTGAAATGAAATTAGTTGATGTAGAATTTCAGGGAGATAAATCAAAAGCTATTTTTTACTATACAGCAAACAAAAGAGTTGATTTCAGAGAGTTAATAAAAGAACTTTCCAGAACATTTGGAGTAAGAATTGAAATGAAACAGATAGGAGTAAGACAAGAAGCTGCAATGGTGGGAGGAATTGGCAGTTGTGGAAGAGAACTTTGTTGTTCTACTTGGATGACTGAATTTCCAGGAGTTTCCACTTCTTCCGTTAGATATCAACAGTTATCAATAAATCCTCAAAAAATATCCGGACAATGTGGAAAATTAAAATGTTGTTTAAACTTTGAACTAGATTCTTATCTAGAATCATTAAGTTATTTCCCTAAAACAAAACAAATACTTAAAACTAAAAAAGGAGAGGCAAAACAAATTAAAATTGATGTTTTTAAAAGAAGACTTCAATATGTTTATAAAAGTAAAGAACCAGGAATTTTTGAGATTTCATTAAAACAAGCGTTACAAATAATTGAAGACAACAAAAATGGAAAAACACCTCAATCATTAGAAGAATTTGTGATTGAAAAAGAAATTAAAAAAGTAGACTTTAAAAATGTTGTGGGTCAGGATAGTATAAACAGATTTGATAAAAAGAAGAACAAAAAGCAAAAAACAAAAAAGAAGAATAATTTTAAAAACAGAAACAAGAATAAAAAGCAACAACAAAATGAAAAAAAATAATATTTTATTTTTCACAACAATTGTTTTATTTCTTTCTTGTACAAAAGAAAATCAGAACTATAAAACATTCAAAGATTCCAAATGGAATTCAGAGGATGTGATAGGTTTTAATGTTGAAGTTTCAGACTCTACTATTCTTTACAATTCAAACATTTCAATAAGACACTTAAAAACATATTCATTCCAAAATATTATAATACTTAACCAACACTACTTTAAAGAAAATCATATTTCAACAGATACAATTGAAATTCTTTTATCTGAAGATGATGGGAAATGGAACGGAGTTGGGAAAAGTGATATAATAGAATTTACACATCTTATTAATCCTCCTAATAATTACCAAAATGGTATTCATTCTTTTAGGTTGGAATTATCAATGAGAGATAACAATACAACACATTTTGAGTTTATTGAGGGAGTTTCAGATATTTCATTTTACTTAACAGAAAATAATGAGTAGAAAAAAAATAATTTTAATCTGGTTTTTGTGTTTAAGTCCGTTTTTAGGATTTGTAACAGTAATGTATTTTGTGAAAATAAACACTATTTCAGAAGCTAAAAAAGAAGGAGAAACCCCTAAAGAGGGTATGATTTATTTTTCTGATTTAGAAAACCCTAAAAATAATCTATCCACAATAATTTATTCTTCTGATGGAGTGATTTTGGGAGAATATTACAAAGAAAACAGGTCGGACGTTACCTATTCGGACTTATCACCAATTTTAGTTGACGCTTTAATATCTACTGAAGATATTCGTTTCAGAAATCATTCAGGGATTGACATAAAGTCTCTTCTAAGAGCAATTTACGGAATAATAATAGGTAATAGTTCTTCCGGAGGAGCCAGTACAATTTCACAGCAATTATCAAAAATGCTTTTTACTAAAAAACCATCTTCAGGTATAGAAAGAGTTAAACAAAAATTAAAAGAATGGGTTGTTGCTGTTGAACTTGAAAAAAGGTATTCCAAAAACGAAATAATTTCAATGTACTTAAACAGGTTTGATTGGATCAATCAAGCGGTTGGAATTTCATCTGCATCTAGAATATATTTTAATTCTACTCCAAATAACTTAACAACAACTGAAGCTGCAATGTTGGTAGGGATGTTAAAAAACCCATCTTTATATAACCCAAGGAGAAATCCTGAGGGAGTTCAAAACAGAAGAAATGTTGTTCTTTCTCAGATGAAGAAAAACAATAAAATTTCACAAACAGAGTATGATTCTTTAAAAACACTTCCGCTCGGATTAAACTTTCAAGTAGTAGACCATAATGAAGGACCCGCTCCTTATTTTAGAGAAAAACTAAGAGAAATGATGAAAGAATGGTGTTCTAATAATAAAAAAGCAAACGGAGAATATTATAACCTATATACGGATGGACTGATAATCCACACAACAATAGATTCTAAAATACAAAATCATGCTGAAGAAGCTGTAAAGAAACATATGAAATCTCTACAAAAAGAATTTTATAATGTATGGAAAAACAAATCTAACGCTCCTTTTCCAAGAAATTTCAGCAAAAAACAAATAGAAAAAATAATATATTCCGGAATTAAAAGATCAGAAAGATATAGAAAATTGAAAAACAAAGGAAAATCAGAAGAAGAAATAGAAGATGTTTTTAATGAAAAAGTAAATATGAAAGTGTTTTCTTGGAATGGTGAGATTGACACAATTCTTTCCCCAAGAGACTCAGTTATTTATAATAAGTTTTTTCTACATACAGGATTAATGAGTATGGACCCAAATAACGGACACGTAAAAGCTTATGTTGGAGGGATAAATCATAAATATTTTAAATATGATCATGTATTAACAGGATCAAGACAAGTTGGATCAACCTTTAAACCATTTCTATATTCACTCGCTATTCAGGAAGGAATGAAACCGTGTGATAAGATATTAAATACTGAGGTTGTTTTTAATGCAGAAAAATGGGGACTACCAAAAGACTGGATTCCAAAAAATTCATCAACAGAGTTTAACAACCTTTCTCTATCGTTAAAGTTTGGTTTAGCTAACTCTATAAATATTATGACCGTATTTATAATGCATCAATACGGACCTGAAGCGGTAGTGGAAATAGCAAGAAAAATGGGAGTGACATCAACATTACAAGCTGTCCCCTCAATTTGTTTAGGAACTTTTGATTTATCAGTTAAAGAAATAACAGCAGCTTATTCCACATTTGTAAATAAAGGAATTTATACTGAACCAATATATATAACACAAATAACAGATAAAAATGGTGTCATACTAGAAGAATTTCAACCATCTACAAAGGAAGCTTTAAATGAAAAAACAGCAGCTACAATGGTTAATTTACTAAAAGGAGCTGTAACAGGAGTTTATAGTGAAGAAATATATTTTTTCGGAAAAAGAAAAGGAAAAAAAATAGGAACAAGAGGAACAGGAGCTAGTTTAAGGGGGGGTGAATATAGTCTTAAATCTGAATTAGGAGGGAAAACAGGAACCACACAAAATTATTCAGATGGTTGGTTTGTTGGAATCACCCCAAATCTAGTAACTGCAGTTTGGACAGGTTGTGATGATAGGTCTGTGCATTTTAATAATTATTTAGGATATGGTGGACATATGGCTCTACCAACTTTTGGTTATTTTATGAGAGGAGTTTATGATGATGAATCAATAACTGAAGTTACAGAAAAGGATAAATTTAAATACAATAGTTTGTTTATAAAAAATTGGGCAGAAAATCAAATAAATTGTAATCAGATTGAAAATATAAACCCTGAAGAAGGTTTTAATAATGAAGACTTTTAATAATGATAAATAAAGTAGTAAAAAACATAGAAGAGGCTTTGAGTGGAGTAGAAAGCAACATGACTTTTATGGTAGGGGGATTTGGGCTTTCTGGTATTCCGGAAAATGCAATTGCGGCACTTTCTAAAAAAGATATTTTCGGACTTACTTGTATTTCTAACAATGCTGGAGTTGATGATTTTGGTTTAGGACTTTTATTAAAAAGAAAACAAATAAAAAAAATGATTTCTTCTTATGTTGGAGAAAATGCAGAGTTTGAAAGACAAATGTTATCAGGAGAGTTAGAGGTTGATTTAATTCCGCAAGGAAGTTTGGCAGAAAGATGCCGAGCGGGAGGCGCAGGAGTTCCAGCTTTTTTTACTCCAGCAGGACACGGAACAGAAGTTGAAGAAGGAAAAGAAGTTAGAGAATACAATGGAAAACCACATATTTTAGAGTCGGCACTTACAGCAGATTTCGCTTTTGTAAAAGCTTGGAAAGGAGATACTGCAGGAAATCTTATTTTTAAAGGAACCGCTCGTAATTTTAATCCACTTATGGCTATGGCTGGAAAAGTTACAGTTGCTGAAGTAGAAGAATTAGTAGAAGCGGGAGAACTTGATCCGAATCAAATTCACACTCCAGGAATTTTTGTACAAAGAATTTTACAAGGAGAAAAATACGAGAAAAGAATAGAACAAAGAACTGTAAGAACTAAAGAATAATGGCATTAACTAAACAAGAGATTGCAAAACGAATAGCTCAGGAATTACAACACAATACTTATGTAAATTTAGGTATTGGAATTCCAACATTGGTTGCAAATTATATTCCAAAAGGAATTGATGTTGAATTTCAATCAGAGAATGGAGTATTAGGAATGGGACCATTTCCTTTTGACGGAGAAGAAGACCCTGACTTGATAAATGCAGGAAAACAAACCATTACTACTTTGGATGGGGCTGTACTTTTCGACTCCGCTACTTCCTTTGCTATGATAAGAGGACAGCATGTTCAATTGACTGTTTTAGGAGCTATGGAAGTATCAGAAAATGGAGATATTGCCAATTGGAAAATTCCTGGGAAAATGGTAAAAGGAATGGGTGGAGCAATGGATTTAGTAGCTTCTGCAGATAATATTATTGTAGCTATGATGCATACTAATCGACAAGGAGAAAGTAAGATTTTGAAAAGATGTACTCTACCCATTACTGGAGTTAATTGTGTGAAAAAGATAGTTACCAACTTAGCAGTTTTGGAGGTTACCCTAAATAGATTTAAACTTTTGGAAAGAGCTCCTGGAGTGAGTGTAGAAGAAATTAAAAATGCAACTGAAGCAGATTTAATTATTGAAGGAGATATTCTTGAAATGAAAATTTAATTCAACCTATCTGTTAAAAGTTTAATCTGTTTTTTAGCAGATTTTCTATCGTACAAAATATTGTAAACCGCCTCAGTAATTGGCATTTCCACTTCTAGTTTTTCATTAATTTCCATTATGCATTTTACAGCATAATATCCTTCCGCAATCATCTTAAGTTGCAACTGAGCAGAGTTTACACTATACCCCCTTCCAATCATTTCTCCAAAAGTTCTGTTACGGCTAAATTGAGAATAAGCTGTTACTAATAAATCTCCCAAATAAGCAGATTCTTTTATATCTCTTTTTATTGGATGAACCTCATCTACAAATCGTTTTATCTCCCGGATTGCATTGGAAACTAATACCGCCTGAAAGTTATCTCCATAACCTAAACCATGGCAAATTCCGGAAGCAAGAGCGATAACATTTTTCAGAACAGCAGAATATTCTGTTCCGTAAATATCATCAGAAACTGTAGTTTTAATATATCTACCAGAGATAGAGTTTGCAAAAAACTCTGCTTTATCAATATCACTACAAGCAATGGTTAAATACGAAAGTCTTTCTAAAGCAACTTCCTCCGCATGACAAGGACCGGTAATCACAGTAATATTTTCGTAGGGAACATCATACTGATTATAAATAAACTCCCCCACAATAGTATTATTTTCAGGAACAATACCTTTAATTGCAGAGATAATAATTTTATTATTTAAAGGAATTTTTAACGATTCCAAAGTTGATTTTAAAAATGCAGAAGGAACCGCCAAAACTAAATAATCAGAGTTTTTAACTATCTCATTAATATTAGAACTCAAGTTTAATTTTGATTTTTTTAACTCTGCATCCGAAATATAATTTGGGTTGTGTCCGTATGTATTTATATGTTCAATTACTTCCTCATTTCTCATCCACCAATTTACAGAATCTACATTTTCGCAAAGCATTTTTACAATAGCAGTAGCCCAACTACCACCACCAATTACCCCTATTTTACTTTCTGATTTCAATTAAAATTTCACGTTTAATTCTACTTCTTTACCATCCCGGATAACAATAGCTTTTACCTGATCACCTTTAACGAAATGACCCAAGGCTTTCATGTAAGAACTCATATCAGTAATATTAACCTCACCTAATTTAATAACAATATCACCTTTTTGCATACCAGCTTTGTCAGCTGCTTTACTATCATTTACACCATCAATTTTCATTCCTCCATCAGAATACATATAATTAGGAACAACACCAAGAGTTACAGAAAACTTAGGAGCTTTTTTACTTTCTTCCATCTTTGTTTTAGTAAATTTAAGTTTTTTATTGTCATCTAAATCGTTAATTATAGATGTAATATATGACATAATAGTTATGATTCCCTTATAATTTATTTTATCAGCATCATCAGAAGGTTTGTGGTAGTCTTCATGTGTTCCTGTAAAAAAATGTAATACAGGAATATCTTGAAGATAAAAAGAAGTGTGGTCAGAAGAACCAACACCACTTAAAGATTTTTCAATATTTATTGTTCCACAAATATTTCTATCTAAAACCTTATCCCAAACAGGTGAGGTTCCTACTCCATAAACTTCAATGTTGTTTTCTTTGTTTAACCTTCCAATCATATCCATATTTATCATATAATTAATTTCTTCAGGATTAAAAACATCACTTTTTGAGTATGCATTAGAACCAAGCAATCCTTTTTCTTCTCCACTAAAAGCAATAAAAACATAATTATAGTTACTATATTTAGAATTAGAATAATATTTTGCCAGATATAATAAAGCAGCTGTACCACTTGCGTTATCGTCAGCACCATTATGTATTGCAGAATCTCCTCTGTACAAAGACCCTTCCTTCCCCCAACCTAAATGATCATAATGTGCTCCAATTAATACAGTGTGTTTCATCCCATTATCAATTTCAGCAATTAAGTTATGTCCGGTAACTTCTTTTTCAATCATTTTTAATTGGAAAGAAATATTTTCTGAAGGAAGATTTTCTCGGGTGTCATTCCAAAATAAAACAGGAATTCCAGTAGAAATAATATTTTTAAATTTGTTTTCAGGAGTTTCAGCATATTTATTATCAGTATAAAAAACCACTCCAATTGCACCCTTTTCTTTTGCAGTTTCAGACCTTAATTTTAAATCATGATAATTTAAATATTTTGAATGAGGATGTATTCCATCAGGAGAAGAAGTGTTAATAATAACAATTTTTCCTTTAACATCTACATTTGAATAATCAGAATAGTCCAAATCAGTAGCTTCAATACCAAAATCAACATCTATTAATTCTGTATTTTCAATAACAGCATCAGAAGAATATTCTGTAGGGTAAAATCCTAAATCTAATAGTTCATTATTAAATTCAATAATTACATTTCCGTTAAATGTAAATCTATGAATAGATGTTTCTAATCCAATTCTTTCAAATCTTTTATGAAGAAACTTAAGAGCCATTTTCTCTCCTTTTGTTCCTGTTTCCCTACCCTCCATTTTATCATCAGATAAGATAGCAATATCTTTTCTGATAACATCAAGAGATTTTAGGTCTTTAATACAATCTTGAGCAACTAAAGATGAACTAATAAATATTAACCCTAAAAATAATTTGTTCATAATTTTTTATTTTGTATAACCACCAAAATTAGCGATACCTCCATTTAAATTAATCACTTTTTTATATCCTATTTGTAACATTAATTGCTGAACCCTCCCTGATCTAGCTCCAGAATGACAATGAACAATAATGTTACTTTCTTTTAAATCTGCAATTCTGTCAATTCCTTCATTAAAAACAGATGTTGGAATCAAGTAATCCATTCCAACAATTTGTTTGGTATTGTTTTCTAATTCTTCTCTAACATCTACCAATGTAAAATTAATTAACCCCTTTTTTCTACCATCTAGTAAATCAACTAATTCTCCTGAATTAATTTCTTTTTCATCAAATAATGTGATAAGTTTTTCGGTTGATAGATTGTTATGATTAACACCTTCTTTTTTGTCTATCATTACAAAATTATCTACATATTCTAGAGTATTAAAAATACCACAATAACATTTTCCCGTTTCAGGAATTTCATTTTGCAAAGCTGGTTTACAGGGACAAATTCTATTATTAGCAGCTTTTTTCTCCTCTTTAGTTTCCCCCTCCACCATAAAACAAGGGCAGTATCTTTTTCCTTTTCTAAGTTTATTGTTAGTTAATCCCACATAAATTCTTTCATTTTCAGAATCAATAGGGTTTGGAAAAAACTCCATTCTCTCTCGTATTTTATCCGCAAAAACTCTTGTTTTTTCTAACTCTTTTTTAAACTCTTTTGAGTTTATATCTACTTTTTTATGTTCTTCTTGCATTATTTAATTGTCTCTATTTTCCTCTTTCATTTGCGGGAAAAACAATACATCTTGTATAGAATTTGAGTTGGTCATAATCATACTCAGTCTATCGATTCCTATTCCTAAACCTGCTGTTGGAGGCATACCATATTCAATTGCTCTTAGGAAATCTTCATCCAAAAGCATTGCTTCATCATCTCCTCTTTTCCCAAGTTCTAATTGTTCTTCAAATCTTGCTCTTTGGTCAATTGGATCATTTAATTCAGAGAAAGCATTACATATTTCTTTCCCATTACAAATTGCTTCAAATCTTTCCACTAAACCTTCATATTCTCTGTGTTTTTTTGCCAAAGGAGACATCTCTACAGGATAGTCTGTAATAAAAGTAGGTTGGATTAACCGCCCCTCACACTTCTCTCCAAAAATCTCATCAATTAATTTTCCTCTACCCATACTTTTATCAACAGAAACTCCTAATTTTTTTGCTGTTACCGACATTGTTTCTTCATTCATTTCTGAAATATCTATTCCTGTGAAATGTTCGATTGCTTCATACATTGTATATCGTTTCCAAGGCCTTTGGAAATCAATCAAATTATCACCAACTTGAACTTCTGTTTTTCCGTGTAAATCCATAGCGATTTTTTCAACCATTTCTTCTACTAAATCCATCATCCAAGCATAATCTTTGTAAGCAACATATAGTTCCATCTGTGTAAATTCAGGATTATGAAATCTACTCATCCCTTCATTTCTAAAGTCTTTTGAAAATTCATATACACCATCAAAACCACCTACAACTAATCTTTTTAAATACAATTCATTCGCAATTCTTAGGTATAACTCCATATCCAAAGTATTGTGATGTGTTTTAAACGGACGAGCAGCAGCTCCACCATAAAGGGGTTGTAAAATTGGAGTTTCTACTTCTAAATATTCTTTTTTATTTAAAAACTCACGCATAGAGTTGGTAAGTTTAGTTCTCTTTATAAAAGCGTCTTTTACTTCTGGGTTAACTACCAAATCCACATATCTTTGTCTGTACCTTTTTTCAGGATCAGTAAAAGCGTCATGTGTTGTTCCGTCCACATCTACTTTTGGTAATGGCAATGGTCGTAAAGATTTTGTAAGAACTTTTAACTCTTTAACTTTTATTGAAATTTCACCTACTTTTGTAACGAAAACAGTTCCTTTTATTCCGACAATATCTCCTATGTCTAATAATTTTTTGAATACCGTATTGTAAATTGTTTTATCTTCTCCCTCACAAATTTCATCTCTATTCACATAAATCTGAATTCTACCCTCACTATCTTGTATTTCTGCAAAAGAAGCCTTCCCCATTATCCTTCTACTCATCAACCTTCCAGCGATAATAACATCTGTTTCATCTCCTTCTTTATAGTTCTTCTTTATGTTTACAGAGTTATTGTTTACATCAAATAATTCTGCTGGGTACGGATTTATACCTAGTTCTCGAAGTTTTTGTAAGCTTTCTCTTCTTACAATTTCCTGTTCTGAAAGTTCTTTGCTCATTTGTAAATTTTTTTGCAAAGATAGGAATTCTTTTATCCTAATATTTTGTAATTTCGGCTTCTTTATAAAAACACATATTGAGATGAAAATGAATGACTATATAAATGATTTTACAAATCATTTGAAAAAAGCAATGGATATTGGAAACTCTTCTGAATTAAATAAAACAAACAATCAGTTTAGCAATGTTTTAATTTGCGGGCTAGGAGGATCTGGTATTGGAGGCACTATTGTAAACGATATTGTTTCTCCTTTAGTTGGTATTCCAATCTTATCAACAAAAGATTATAGTATCCCAAACTTTGTGGATGAAAATACCTTGGTAATCGCTTCTTCTTATTCCGGAAATACGGAAGAAACTATTTATGCTTTAGAAAAATGTAAGAGCAGAAATGCGGAGATTTGTATTATTACCTCCGGAGGAAAATTAAAAAACATTGCAGAAGAAAACAATTACAATCATATTTTAATTCCCGGAGGACAACCACCAAGAGCAATGTTCGGATATGCTTTTACAGAGATTTTCTTTGTTTTAAATCATTACGGAATAATTAACGAATCATTCAAATCTGATTTTAAAAAATCTATTTCTTTGTTGGACTTGGAGAAAGAAAACATTCAGAAAGAAGCTAAGAAATTAGCAAAAAGAATGTATAAACAAACTCCTGTAATTTATGTTGCTAATGGTTTTGAAGGCGTTGCAATTCGTTTCCGTCAGCAGATAAATGAAAACAGTAAAATGCTTGCTTGGCATAATGTAGTCCCTGAGATGAATCACAACGAACTATTAGGTTGGAGAACGAATGTAAATGATTTAGCAGTTGTTTATTTCCGAAATAAATGCGATTACAAAAGAAATCAAATCAGAATGGATATCAATAAAAAAGTTATTTCGAAATTTACTAACAATATTACAGAGGTTTGGAGTAAAGGAGATACTGTTTTAGCAAACTCCCTCTACCATATTAATTTAGGAGATTGGGCGAGTTGGTATTTGTCAGAAATGAATAATGTAGACGCAATTGAGATTGATGTAATTAACTTTTTGAAAGGAGAGCTAGGAAAGGTTTAATGAATAAAAAAGTAAAATTTCAGGATTTAGGACTAATAGATTACAACGAATGTTGGGATTACCAAGAAAAACTTTTTACTGAAATTTTAGAAGTTAAATCATCAAACAGGAAACAGAACAAAACAGAAAAAACTAAAAATCATCTCATTTTTTGTGAACACCCACATGTGTACACTTTAGGTAAAAGTGGAGACAAAAAAAATCTGTTGGTAAATGAAGATTACCTAAAAAGTAGAGGAGCTACATTTCATAAAATAAACAGAGGGGGAGATATTACCTATCACGGACCAGGACAGTTGGTGGCATATCCAATCTTGGATTTAGATAATTTTTTCACAGATATTCATAAATATTTACGGTTTCTGGAAGAAGCGGTAATATCTACTTTAAAGGAATATGGATTGGAATCCGAAAGATCAAAAGGAGAAACAGGAGTTTGGTTTGATGTAGGCACTCCAAAAGCAAGAAAGATTTGTGCACTAGGAGTAAAAAGCAGTCGTTGGGTAACTATGCATGGTTTTGCTTTTAATATAAATTCTAATTTGAGTTATTTCGGAAATATAATTCCTTGTGGAATAACAGATAAAAGTGTAACTTCCCTGCAGAAAGAATTAGGAAGAGAAATCGATATGGAAGAGGTAAAAAATAAAGTTAAATCTCATTTGATAATTTTGTTTGAAATGGAAATTTTATAGATGAAAAAAATATTAAAATATTTACTTATTGTTTTTGTGGTACTAAATTTACTAATCGTTTTTAGTGGAAAAAGTTGGATGTACAAAGCAATTTATGTAACCTACTTACATGGATATACATCTTCATATATTCATGATTTTGTTCATTTCCCATCAAATAAAATAGAAAATGGAGAACACCAAGAATGGCTTATTTCTAAAGATTATAACAAAGCAACACTTCCTGAATTTATAAAACCTATAAATGATGAATTAGGTACTGTAGCGTATATGGTAATAAAAAAAGATAGTATAGTTTTTGAGGAATATTGGCACGGATACTCTGCAGATAGTTCTTCTAACTCTTTCTCAATGGCAAAAAGTTGGGTATCTACACTTGTTGGAGTTGCAATAAAAGAAGGTAAAATTGAAAGTGTAAATCAGAAAGTATGTGATTTTATTCCAGATTTTTGTGAGGGAGATAATTCAGAAATTACAATAAAACATCTACTTACTATGAGTTCTGGTTTAAATTGGAATGAAGATTATCACGATCCTTTAGGACAAACTGCTGAGGCGTATTTTGCTCCACACTTAAAAGATCAGGTGGTTAATCTTAAATCTACTGAAACTCCAGGAAAAGTGTTTAAATA
>CABXPN010000014.1 GCA_902514225.1 uncultured Bacteroidota bacterium | reverse complement strand
TGGAGGGATGACAAAGTATTATTCAGAGAAATCATTGAGATTAATTGCTAGAACTGAATATGGAGTTAATAGATTTGATGCGGATATATTTAATAAAGGAAAGAAGAAATATAAACAGTTCATTTTAAGACATTCCGGTAATGATTGGGACAAACTTAGATTTAAAGATGCTTTTACTACATCATTAGCTTCTGAATCGGGTTTGGATGTTCAGGCTTCTTCTCCTTGTCATCTGTTTGTTAATTCTGAGTATTGGGGAGTTTATAATATTCGAGAAAAGATTAATGTATATTATATAGATAATAATCATAATTCTGGGACTTCTGGTGTCGATATATTGCAGGGATATCGCACTGTAGAAGCAGGGTCTCAACATGATTATAATGCTTTATTAAGTTACATAAGGAAAAATGATTTATCCATTGATAAGAATTATTTTAAAGTACAAGAAATGATGGATACTAGAAATTTTGCAAACTTTCAAATTCATCAACTTTATTATGCAAATCACGATGCAATGGGGAATATCCGTTTTTGGAAGTCAGACTCTTTAGACGGAAAATTTAGATGGATTGTCTATGATACGGATCTTGGATTCGGACCTAATAGATTTAGAGAGAATTCGTTAAAAGATTTCACATCATCTGTGCAAACTGATTGGTATAATCGTAAATGGGCAACTTTTTTATTGAGAAACTTATTAGAAAATGAGAGGTTTAAGCAGGATTTTATCATGCAATCATCTTTTATATTAAATACAATATTAAGTAAGGATCATGTGATAAAAAGAATTAATGAATTTAAAGAATTATATGAGGAAGAAATGCATATACATTTTTCTAATCAAAGAAGACGTTTTGGATCTTATCGTGGGAATCTCAAGAAGTGGCAACAATCTATTGACGGGATAACTTTATTTGCAAAAAAAAGAGATATGTATTCTTTCGTACATTTAGAACAGAAATTTAACTTGCAAGAACCATATTTATTAAAATTAATAATTTCTAACAAAGATGCGGGTTTGGTATTATTGAATGATAATGAGATTACTGTTGAGGATTTTAAAGGAAGATTTTATTCGGAATATGACTTACCTATCTCTATTATTCCTAATCTTGGATATTCTGCAAATGGATATACGGACTCTGTAATAAATGCAGATAAAGGAGATACTATTTCAATTACTATTAAATTTACAAAAAACCATTCTTCAGAAGAAGAAATAATAATAAATGAAATAGATTATGTAAATGATTGTTTTGAAATTTATAATCAAGGATCAAGTACTATCAATCTGAATGGTTGGAAGTTAAAAGATAAAAATAATAACATCTTTTCTATTGAGAATTGTGTTTTACAAAAAGGAAGATTTGCTGTTTTTCATTATAATAATATAGAACAAAAGATTGATACTGTTCAATATTGCACAATTGACTTCCGTGTTTCTTCATCAGATGAGTTTCTTGAGATTTATGATAAAGAAGAAAGATTGGTTGATAGAGTTGACTATCAATTATCAGAAACCAAGATTAGTTATAGGAGAAATATTCCTTTCCACATTTTTAATGATATAGAAGTTTCTTGGAAAAATGATTCGTCTATTTCAATGGGTTATCATAATCCTTTTTATACAAATATGTTAGAAGAAATTTACCAGCAAGAATTGCAAGAAAAAAAGAGTTTAAGAGTTGTTATGTTCTCATTTGGAGCAGCAACTCTTATCCCGTTACTTTTTTTTTTAATTAAACGGAGAAGAAAAAACAAGTCTACTTTACAATCTTAATTATTGCAGATTTACCAAGTTTTAATTGGGTAATTATTGGGTATTTTGTTTTATGGTCAACAATTTCTATTCTGCTTGTGTTCGGAGGTGTGTGACCTTGATTGGTAGCTACTATTTCTAATATATTTTCTCCATCAATTAATTTTATTTTGATTTTCTTTCTTTTTCGTTTTGTTGTAAAATCTTTCAGTATAAATTTCCCATTTAGTTTCAGAGTTACCTTATCTCCATCCTCCTGATTTGCATCCCAAATAAAAATTCTTATTTTATCAGAATTGCATTCTATTTTCATGTCATCACCATCTTTTAAGACCTTTGTACTTAAAATAATATTCTCTTCTTTTTTCTTTTCATTCTTCTTTTTTTCTTTCTCTATTTGCTTATCTACTTTCTTCTGAACTTTTGCAATTTTCTTTTCTAATTTTTCTTTCTCCATCAGGATTATTTTTCCGCTAGCACATTTATCTCCATTTGTAAAATATCCAGTAAATTCTCCTTCATATCTTTTTAAAGAAAGTTTCCCGACTTCTTTTATTTCCATATTAATGTAACAGAAAGTATTGATATCTGCTTCTGAGTTAGTGTAAAGTACTTGGGTTTCTTTTAGTTTGTATGTTTTAGTATTTCGGTTATAAATCCCGCTTATATCTGATTTTGTTTCATCATCAGTGTCTTTTCCGGTAATAGAGAATCCATTTACAATTCCTTTATCTTCAGTAAATTCCATTTCAAAAATAAGAGGAGTTCCATTTTCTAGAGTTAGTATCCCAGAATATTTCTCTGTTTTCTGAGAAAAGGATAGTGTATAGGAAATTGTTAAGAGTAAGAAAAATAGTTTTTTCATTACGCAAATTTAAGAAATTAATTTCTTAAATTCCAGCCCATCAAAGGTTCCTGAACTCATCATTAAAAGATTTGTATTTTCCCAATTCTGAGATTTCAAATATCTTTTTAATTTTTCAGAATCCGTGAAAACCAATAAATCTTCTCTATCAAAAGAGGAGTGAACTTGATCTTCTGTAATAGGTTCTAACTTTTTATGTGCAATTGCTTCTGGACTAAAGTAAACAATTGCTGTATCAGGTTCGTTCATACAACCTTTGTATTGTTTTAGGAATTCTTCATTCAGACTACTAAAGGTGTGTAATTCCATACAAGCAATTAGGTTTCTGTTAGTAAATTGTTTTTTCATTGCAGAAGAAGTAGCTTTTAACTTTGAAGGGGAGTGTGCGAAATCCTTATATATTGCTGAAGTTTCAGTTCTCTTTACAAGCTCTAATCTTTTACTTGCTCCTTTAAAAGTTGAAATCTGTTTAAGGAAATTATCATTAGAAACTCCTAATTCTTTGCAAACCAACATTGCTGCATTTAAATTTTGTAAGTTGTGGTTTCCGAAAATTAAAAGCTCTGTATTTTCTACTGAAGTTATTCCATTTTTAATTACATGTTTCGGTGTTGAATAAGGAATAAGTTTGCATTTTGTTTCTTCATGGCAGAGTTTTTTTAATTCTTCATCTTCCTCACAATAAATAAGTGTTCCTGCTACCATATTTTTAAAAATCCGGAACTGATCTACATACATTTCAAAAGTTGGGAATACATTTATATGATCCCAAGCAATTCCGCTAAGTACTGCAATATCTGGCTTATATAAATGAAATTTCGGACGCCTATCAATAGGGGAACTTAAATATTCATCTCCCTCCAAAATAATAATTGGAGCTTCATTTGTTAGTTTTACCATGGTGTCAAACCCCTCTAATTGTGCACCTACCATATAATCGCAATCTATATTTAGGTTTTGTAAAACATGCAAAATCATTGCAGTAATTGAAGTTTTTCCATGGCTCCCTCCAATTACTACTCTCTTTTTCTTTTTAGATTGCTCGTAAATATATTCTGGGTAGGAGTATATTGGAATATCTAATTCTTTTGCTTTTGCTAGTTCCGGGTTATCTTCTCTTGCATGCATTCCTAAGATTATTGCATCTAGGTTTTTTGTTATTTTCTCCGGAAACCACCCCATATCCTTAGGAAGTAAGTCGTGTTTTTCTAATCTATCTTTACTAGGACTGAAAATAGCGTCATCAGATCCTGTAATAGTATACCCTTTATGGTGTAAAGCAAGAGCCATATTGTGCATGGCACTACCTCCGATAGCAATTAAATGTATGTTCATTTGTTAAATAATTTCGGAAACTAAATTAAAGATAAATATCATTTCTTATTTTTGGAGCAACAAAAATTACTAACATGCAATTGTACACAATAGATACAGGATATTTTAAATTAGATGGAGGAGCAATGTTTGGTGTTGTTCCTAAAGTTTTGTGGAGTAGAACTAATCCATCTGATGAAAATAATTTATGTCCTTGGGCTATGCGTTCTTTACTTATTGAAGATGGAAATAGACTTATTTTAATTGATAACGGAATAGGAGATAAGCAAGATGATAAATTCCTGAAACACTATTACTTGCATGGAGATGTAAATTTACATTCATCACTTGCAAAACATGGATTTTCTGCAGATGATGTAACAGATGTTTTTCTAACTCATTTACATTTTGACCATTGCGGTGGTAGTGTAAAATGGAATAAAGATAGAACTGGATTTGAAATGGCATTTAAAAATGCAAAATATTGGACTAATAAGAGTCATTGGAAATGGGCTACCGTCCCAAATAACAGAGAAAAAGCATCTTTTTTAAGAGAGAATATTATTCCAATTGAGGAGGCCGGGCATTTAAATTTTGTGGAGAAAGAGAAGAATATATTTAATAATTTTGATGCATTATTTGTAAATGGACATACAGAAGCCCAAATGATACCTCATATAAGATACAATGGTAAAACAATAGTATTTGCTGCAGATTTATTGCCAAGTACAGGTCATATTCCACTTCCGTATGTTATGGGTTACGATACAAAACCACTAGTAACATTATCTGAAAAAGAAAAGTTCTTAAATAAGGCGGCAGAACGAGAATACATTATATTTTTGCAACATGATAATTATAGTGAGTGTTGTTCTTTAAAAATAACAGAAAAAGGGGTCAGATTAAAAGATACGTTCTCACTATCAGAAATTTTATAAAATGAAAAATATCTTTAAAGATCATCCAAATAAAGTTGGAGAAACCTATTTTGAACATTTTCTTAAAGCTTTTGGTTTTGGGATTAAATTAATCTTGATATCTTTACGAGTATTTATTCATGCTATATTTCCTTGGTGCTTTGAACAGAGTACTAGTGATCGAATTAAGAAACTAAATGATATCTTACAAGATAGAAAGAACTCTGTTAATTCAGGTGAGAATTAAAAACATCCCAACTTTTACTAAAATCAGTTGTTTCGTCAAATGATTTTTTCTTTGATTTTTCTCTGTATAACAGAATATTTGAACCAGATTTATCTTTTATAGTAATCGTTTCGAAATCATCAATGTCATCTCCTTCAGTTAAAGAAGTTTTGTATCCTATTTTTATATATGGAGATAATTTTGAGTCAGACATATTGCTTTAATTTCGTTTCAAATTTAATAAATCTTTTTGTATTACGGCATTTTTAATACTTTGTTGCGTATAAACTTATATTTTTGCGAAAGTTTATGGAAAATAAAAAACGATATAATGATTTTACTTCTTTTATACGAAAAAAGTTTAATGGTAGAGTACAGAAAGTATCTATAGATGCAGGATTTACATGCCCAAATAAAGATGGAAGTAAAGGAATAGGTGGTTGTACTTATTGTAATAATAATACTTTTAATCCAGATTATTGCAAACCTATAAAACCGATAAAAGTTCAGATTGAAGAAGGAATAGAATTCTTTTCAAAAAAATATAAGGCCCAGAAATATCTGGCATATTTTCAGGCATTTACCAATACTTATGCTTCACTTTCAGATTTAAAGAAGATGTATGAGGAAGCACTTTCTCATCCGGATGTAATTGGTTTGGTAATAGCAACAAGGCCTGATTGTATTAAAGATGAGGTTTTAGATTATTTAGAAGAATTAGCTTCCAAAGGTTATTTTATTAAACTTGAGTTTGGTTTAGAATCTACAAAAGATGAAACTTTAGAACTTATTAATAGATGTCAGACTCATGAAGATGCAATTGACGCTTTTAACAGAGCAAATGGAAGAGGTTTACATTTAGGAGGTCATTTAATTTTGGGGCTTCCGGGAGAAACAAAAGAGGATATGTTAAATCATGCTAAGAAAGTTTCAGAACTTCCGATAGATACTTTAAAAATACATCATTTACAAATTGTAAAACATACTATGATGGCTCATCAATTCAAAAATACTCCTGAAATGTTTACTTTTATGGAGTTAGATGAATATATTGATTTGGTAGTGGATTTTATGGAACTTATAAATCCGGAAATAATAATAGAACGATTTTTTAGTGAATCTCCTGCCAGAATGTTAATACATCCAAAATATGGATTAAAGAATTTTGAAGTAAAACACATGGTAGAAAAGAGATTAGAAGAAAGAGATGCTATGCAAGGGAGATTATTTAAGATCTCTAAATAATTTTTCGGCCCCCATCCAAATTAATATTACTGGCCAATAGGTTTTTATTAAGTGTCCAACCGAGAAATCTTCAATAATACCTAGGTTGTCGAGTAAAAATAACACGCCTAGTACAATTAAAAATAAGGAAATTCCAATACTTTTTTTCATCTTTTAAATTTTTCACTAAAGTAATAATTATATTTGTAATCTCAAAACTATAAAATATGTCAGACGATAAAAAAATAATTTTCTCAATGGTAGGACTTTCTAAGTCCTTCAACAACAATAACAAACAAGTATTAAAAGATATTTATTTATCTTTTTTCTATGGTGCAAAAATTGGTATTATTGGTCTAAATGGTTCAGGTAAATCTACTCTTTTAAAGATAATCGCAGGGGTTGAAAAATCATTTCAAGGAGATATACATTTTAAAGGAGATCATTCTATTGGATATTTGGAACAAGAACCAAAACTAGATGACACAAAGACTGTAATGGATATTGTAAAAGAAGGAGCTGGAGAGCAAGTAGAACTTCTGGAAGAATACAATAAAATAAACGATCTTTTCGGACTTCCTGAATATTATGAGGATGCAGATAAAATGGAGGAGTTGATGAAAAAGCAAGGGAATCTTCAAGACCAAATTGATGCTTGTGGGGCTTGGGATTTGGAAACAAAATTAAATATTGCAATGGACGCGCTTAGATGTCCTCCGTCAGATGCAAGTATTGAACATTTATCAGGAGGGGAGAAAAGAAGAGTTGCACTTTGCAGATTACTTTTACAAGAACCAGACATCTTACTTTTAGATGAACCAACTAACCATTTGGATGCAGAATCAGTACAATGGTTGGAACAACATTTACAACATTATAAAGGTACAGTTATTGCAATTACACACGATAGATATTTCCTAGATAATGTAGCGGGTTGGATTTTGGAATTGGATAGAGGAGAAGGGATTCCTTGGGAAGGAAACTATTCTACTTGGTTAGATCAGAAATCAAAAAGATTAGCACAAGAAGAAAAAACGGCATCTAAAAGAAGAAAGACTTTAGAAAGAGAATTGGATTGGGTTCGAATGACTCCGAAAGGAAGACATGCAAAATCGAAAGCCAGATTAAGTAATTACGAAAATCTGTTATCTGAAAAAGGAAAGGAAAAAGAAGAAAAATTAGAGTTATATATTCCTCCAGGGCCAAGATTAGGAAACAATGTTATTGATGCAGAAGGAGTGAGTAAAGCTTTTGGAGACAGATTACTTTATGAAGATTTAAATTTTAAACTTCCTCCGGCAGGAATTGTTGGTATTATTGGTCCGAACGGAGCGGGTAAAACTACTTTATTCCGAATGATAATGGATCAGGAAAATCCAGATAATGGAACTTTTAAAGTAGGAAACACTGTAAAAATTGCCTATGTAGATCAGCAGCATACGGATATTGATTTGGATAAAACAATTTGGGAACAAATTACTGACGGACAAGAATTGGTAGAGGTTGGTGGTAAGAAAATGAACTCTAGAGCTTATGTTGCAAGATTTAACTTTAATGGTTCCGATCAAAATAAAAAAGTAGGAGTTCTCTCGGGTGGTGAGAGAAATAGACTTCATTTGGCTATGACTTTACGACAAGAAGCTAATGTACTTTTATTAGATGAGCCAACAAATGATTTGGACATAAATACACTCCGTTCTTTAGAAGAAGGGTTAGATAATTTTGCAGGTTGTGCTGTTATTATTTCTCACGACAGATGGTTTTTAGATAGAGTTTGTACTCATATCTTAGCTTTTGAAGGAGATAGTAAAGTAGTGTATTTTGAAGGTGGTTTTTCTGATTATGAAGAAAATAGAAAGAAAAGAATGGGAGATGCTGCTCCTACAAGAATCAAGTATAAAAAGCTGGTTAGAGATTAACTGTTCTGAGTCTTTCTTAAGAGTAAAAGTCCTAAAATAATATATAGGAAATTTGGTGTCCAAACAGCAATCCAGGCTTGTAAGTTTCCATTTGTAGCTAGTGTAGAGGAAAATTGGAAAAATAATATATAAGAAAAAGAGATAAGTAATCCTAATCCCATATTTGTTCCTGTTCCGCCTTTTTTCTTTTTACTAGATAAAGATACTGCAATAATTGTCAGAATTATTATTGCAAAAGGAAATGCGATTCGTTTGTGTTTTTCGATTTTATAAAACTTTGCTTTCCCAGAACTCAAAAGTATTTCTTCTTTTATACTTTCATTTAATTCTTTAATATTCATAGTTTCCGCCAAATTTAGCTGAACTATAAAGTCAGAAGGAAGTATAGATAAAATAGTGTCAAGTTTTTCACCTTTTTGTAGAATTTCTCCATTATTATTAAATTTTCTTAACTCAAACTTGTTTACCGACCAATTTTCATTTTCTGCATTCCACTGAATATAATTTGCTCTAAGTTTATTTTTAAGTTTTCCATTTTCAAAATTTTCTACAGAAAATTTATAACCGATATTTCTTTTATTATTATACCCTTCCAGATAATAAAATTCGTTCCCTTCTTTCTGAAGATGAATATTTTTTCTTAAAAGTTTCTTCTCAGATTTCAGATATTTATTCTGAAAATCAATTCTGTTTTTGTTTGATATTGGAATAATAAAACTACCTAATACAAAAGATAATGTAGCTAAAAAAATAGAGGAAATAATAAAAGGTCTTAAGAATCTTTTAAAACTCATACCACTATTAAAAATAGCTATTACTTCAGAGTTGTCCGCCATTTTTGAAGTGAAAAACACAACAGAAATAAAAATAAATAAAGGAGAAAAAAGATTTGCAAAATAAGGTATAAAATGAATGTAATATTCTGAAATTATAGTGAAAAAACTTAAGTCATGTTCCATGAAATCATCAATCTTTTCAGATATATCAATCACAATAACTACTAACAATAGTAGTGTGAGTGAATAGAAGAAAGTCCCTAAGAATTTCTTTATAATATATCTGTCAATCTTATTCATTTATAACCTAATTGTAAGTTTTTTTACCATCATATTTTTCCAAGATGTAAATGTTCCATCTTTTAGTTTTTCACGAGCTTGTTCCATTAACCACAAATAAAAACGAATATTGTGTAGAGTGCAAATTTGTTTACCTAACATTTCATTTGCTTTAAATAGATGACGAACATAAGCTTTTGTATAGGAAGAATCTACATATGAAGTTCCGCTTGGGTCTATCACAGTAAAATCTTTTTCCCATTTTTTGTTCTTAATATTTATTGTTCCTTCTGATGTAAACATCATTCCGTTTCTAGCGTTTCTGCTTGGCATTACACAATCAAACATATCAATTCCAAGTGCAATATTTTCTAACAGATTTGCAGGAGTTCCTACTCCCATTAAATATCTTGGTTTTTCTTCTGGTAAAACCGAGCAAACAATATCTGTCATTTCATACATCATCTCGTGTGGCTCACCAACTGAAAGTCCTCCAATTGCATTTCCTGCTCTTTCAAAACTTGTTATTTTTTCTGCAGATTGCAACCTTAAATCTTTATAAACAGACCCCTGAACTATAGGAAAAAAAGTCTGGTCAAATCCATATCTCCCTTCTGTGGAATCAAATCTGTCGCAACACCTTTTTAACCATCTGTGAGTCATATGCATGGAATTTCTGGCATAATCATATTCGCAAGGATAAGGGGTGCATTCATCAAAAGCCATTATGATATCGGCTCCAATTGTTCTTTGAATATCAATTGCATACTCTGGAGTAAAAAAGTGATAAGAACCGTCAATATGTGATTGAAAAGTAACACCTTTCTCTATTATCTTTCTGGCTCCTGATAGGGAATAAACCTGATATCCTCCAGAATCGGTAAGTAAGGGTTTGTCCCATCCAATAAATTTATGTAACCCTCCAGCAGATTCTATTACATCTAGTCCTGGCCTTAAATACAAATGGTAGGTGTTACCTAAAATTATTTGCGCTTTAGTATCTTCTTTTATTTCATGCTGATGTACTCCTTTTACTGTCCCGGCAGTACCTACTGGCATAAAGATTGGAGTTTCTACTTTTCCGTGTGATGTTTCAAATTCTCCTAAACGAGCATTTGAAAAAGTATCTTTTTTGTGTATTGTAAATTTCATTGTTGCAAATGTAAATAAATAGTATCATATCTAAAGTCATAATACTTACATCTAAATATGTATTTTTGCTTTTAGTAGTTACGGATTCTATCGCTTCTTTTATTAGAAGAGGAAAGTCCGGACAAGGTAGAGAAACATAGCGGATAACATCCGTCCTCCTTTTGGAGCGGACAAGTGCAACAGAAAGCAAGTACAGTTCGGCTGTAGTGAAATCAGGTAAACTCTATGTCTTGCAATGCCATGTAAACTAAGGTTTGAGGCTTTCTCGGTCAACTTAGAGGGTAGGCAGATTGAGGTAAAAAGTAATTTTTATCCTAGATAAATGATAGAACTCAATTTATTGGGAACAGAATCCGGCTTATGAGTAACTACTAAAAAATCCAGTGGAAACACTGGATTTTTTAATTATAATTTTTTATGTGATCCGTCACATATAGCCCCTTTTGAAGAATGTTTGCATCCACACCAAGCTACTTTCTTATTTTCAGTAATTTCTACAATTTCTGGGGAGAATCCTGTTCCTTTGTGTGAACCATCACAATAAGGATCTTTGGAACTTAAACCACATGTGCAAAAAGCTTTTTTTCCTTCTTTTTCAACAACAACATAAGGTGATTTCTGTACTATCTTTGGTAAATTTTCCATTGCTTTATTTCCCCCCTCCAAATGTACTAATTTATATTTTACTCTTGATCAGCTAAAAATCTTTCTGCATCAAGTGCTGCCATACAACCTGTACCAGCAGAAGTAACCGCTTGTCTATACACATGGTCCGCAATATCTCCAGCGGCAAATACTCCAGGAATAGCAGTTTTTGAAGTTCCTGCTTCAATAAGTAAATATCCGTTTTCGTCCATTTCTAACTGCCCTTTAAATATAGCAGAGTTTGGAGTGTGTCCGATAGCAACAAAAAACCCTGAACAAGGAACAGTTGTTTCTTCTCCTGTAATATTATTTACAGCTGTTACACTTTCTACTCCTTTTGGTCCTGCTTCACCATTTATACTTTTTGTTTCATGGTTAAATAAAACTTCTAAGTTTTCTGTTTTCATTACTCTGTGTTGCATTGCTTTAGAGGCTCTCATTTCATCTCTACGAACAAGCATAGTAACTTTATTACACATTTTAGCAAGGTATGTAGCTTCCTCAGCAGCTGTATCTCCCGCTCCTACAACAACTACATCTTTTCCTTTATAAAAGAATCCGTCACAAGTAGCACATGCAGACACTCCATATCCGTTTAGTCTTTTCTCATCTTCCAACCCTAACCACCTGGCAGAAGCTCCAGTTGCAATTATTACAGTTTCTGCAAGTACATTTGTACTTTCATCAATTTCTATTTTAAATGGTCTTTCAGAGAAATCAACTTTTGTAACCATTCCCCAACGAGTTTCTGTCCCAAATCTTTCTGCTTGTTTTTTAAGATCTTCCATCATTTCAGGTCCAGTTATCCCTCCTGGGTATCCTGGGAAGTTATCTACTTCTGTTGTAGTTGTAAGTTGTCCTCCTGGTTGAAGTCCTTGTATTACAACAGGATTTAAATCTGCTCTTGCTGCATAAATTGCAGCTGTATATCCTGCAGGTCCTGAACCAATAATTAAGACCTCAATTTTTTCTATTTCTTCACTCATTGTTTAATTTTTATTTTTGTTATTAAAATATATCTTCAATAGCAGGTGGGTGTTCGTTCATTATTGAAGATCCTTCTATGATTGGTATTTTATAATATGTGGCTCCATACCCTGTCCAAGCTCCTAGTCCGCCATTTATATTGCTAACAAGATTCATTGGTTCAGCAAAAGGATTGCCTCCAGAGGTGCTATTTCGAACAACCCCTCTCCAGAATCTCATTGCAGGTTCATCAACTTGACAGAATTTAAGTAATACAATATCTTCAGGAATGTATACGCTATCTTTACCTACCGTGTTTGTATCTGTGTATGTTTTATAATGCGATCCCCTATAAGATCCTGCAGGGAACCCTCCATCTTCTGAAGGCTTTGGAAAAATAGTAGGAACATAATTTCCATTAATTAAAATATCAGGGCCGCAATCGACTAGTAATAATAAAGGATCATTATCTAGTTGGATTGTGTGTGCAGGGTATGCGCTTATCGTATCTATTTTGTAATGTTGCATTCTCTTACTTCTTATGAGGATATTATTGCCTAATTCAGTTGGATCTTTATAGATTGCTCTTACATCGCATTTAAATTTTTTATCATCTGGATTGGGAGTTGCCTCTATCCATATTGAATCTAGAGGAGTTGAGTGTGGTATGGTAGTTGATGATGTAACTAATCTTTCATTCCAGTTGATTTCTAGATTATATCGAAAACCCTCCTGGCTAAAGTTTGTCCAATCTATAGTAAAGTCTAAATTAGTAAATACTGGTATGGTCCCTATTAGTTCGTAGGACAATTCTATTGAGTCAATTGTTTCATTACCATCTAATTTAAAAACCGTTATCTCAGCATCAGAAATAAATAAATTATTATATGTAGAACTGTCAATTGTTTCAAAATACCCTTGATTTCTTGTTAAAATCACATAAGGAGGAAATCCAGGTTCAATAGATCCTTGTACTACTAGTTTCTCTGGAATAGGAGGGAAATCTAATGATATTTCTTTTCTACAAGAAAATAACAAAGAGGCAACAAACAAGTATAAAAAATATTTTTTCATAGTTAAAAGTTAAAGTTCCAAGTAATAGAAGGTAATATTGGGAATATAGAGACTTGATACGCTTTAGGAGTTAAATTACCCTCTTGTATTGTTCCATTCTCATCTTCAATATTATTTTCTAATCCTAGATAAATAAAATATGGATTCTTTCGATTATATACATTATATATAGAGAAATTCCATGAAGATTTGAATTTTCTATTCTTTTTCTTATTAGGTGTATAAGTAGCCCCAATATCTAACCTATGATAAGGAATCATTCTATATCCATTTCTAGAGGTAAATTCAGTGTATATATTTCCGTCAATTATATATCTTTCAGAAGGAAGAGTAATAGAGTTTCCAGTTGCATAAACAAAAACAGTGCTTAAATCCCATGAATCTGTAAGTTTATGTGTTCCTGTTATTGAAATATCATGTCTTCTATCATATTTAGCAGGATATGGGGTTCCTTCATTTATTTCATCAAAATATCTTGTTGTTTTAGACAATGTATATCCAATCCATCCAGTTGTTTTACCTTGATTCTTTTTTAGAAGAATTTCCATTCCATATGATTCTCCATTACCAAAAGTAAATGCATCATCACTGCTTGTATTTGTGTTGTCTTCAGGAAGAATCCCTTCTTTATATTCAATAAGATTTTCCATTTCTTTATAATATAATTCTAGAGATGTTTCATACATATTATCTTTAAAATTTTTGAAATAACCAGCAGCATATTGTTGAGAATATTTAGGCTCTACTATTGAGGAACTTGGAACCCATAAGTCGGTTGGTAGACTAACAGCCCCTGTAGAAGCTAGGTGTACATATTGATAGTTTTCTGAATAAGAAGCTTTTATTGAAGAACTAGGATCTAAACGATATCTTAATGCAATTCTAGGTTCAATATGTCTATAATGATTATTGGTGTCTAATTTTATCTCATTTTTTAGAAATCTAATAGGGTTAATATAATCTTTTGCATCAATAGTTTCCAGATCTCCACTATGTTGAAATGAAGAATATCGTAATCCAATATTCATTTTGAATTGTTCATTAAATTCAATATCATCACTTATATATATCGCTCCTTCATTAGAATACTGTTTGTAAATTTCATCAGGACTAAAATCCACTTCACCAGATCTTCCAGTAGCATTACCAGGAGTGAAAACATGATATGTGAAATTAGAACCAAATTTAATCTCATGTTGCTGATTTGGAATATATAGGAAATCTGTTTTGTGATTCCAGTCATTAATTCCAGAAAATATTTTCAAGTCAAAATCTGATTGTCCAATATTAAATTCAAATCTATAGTCTGTAAATATTGCAGAAGTATTCATAAATAGTTTGTCATTAAATAAATGGTTCCATCTTAATGAGGTAGTCGCGTTTCCCCAAGGAATCTCAATTCCAAATCCACTTTCACTATCAGCAAAACTAAATACATCTCTTCCAAAATATCCACTCAGAAACAATCTGTCTTTATCCGATATTCTGTAATTTATTTTTGTAGTGAGATCATAAAAATAATACCCTGACCCTGAAAAAGGATTAGGTTCTCCTGTTTCCTCATCTTTTTTATTGAGAAACGGTTTTGACAAAACATCAATATAGGTTCTTCTTCCAGATATAATAAATGAACTTTTATTTTTTTGTATAGGTCCTTGAAGGGTCATTCTTGAGGACAGTAGACCAATCCCTCCATCAGCTTGATATTCTTTATTGTTTCCATCTTTCATTGTAATATCTAAAACTGATGATAATCTACCTCCATATTCAGCTGGCATCCCACCTTTTATAATATTTATATCTTTAATTGCATCTGCATTAAATACAGAGAAGAAACCAAATAAATGAGCTGCATTATAAACGACAGCTTCATCTAATAATACTAAATTTTGATCTGGCCCACCCCCTCTTACGTATAGTCCAGCACTTCCTTCTCCACCTCCAGATATCCCTGGCAGTAATTGTGCGGCTTTCAATACGTCAACTTCTCCAAGTATTGCAGGAATAGTTTTGATGTTTTGTATTTTTAGTTTTACTTGACTCATGTTTGTTTTTTCTACATTTTTATCTAATCCTTCTTCTGTTATTTCAATTTCGTTTATTAGAGTTGCATTCTCTTTTAATGAAACATTTATTCTTGTATTCTTTTCTAGATTTATCGATTTTTCTATTGTTTTTAAGCCTATAAAAGAATATATAATTTCATATTCTCCTTTTGGTAGAGTAATTGAATAAAAACCATATTGATTAGTTGAAGTTCCTTTATTTGAAGATTTATCAAATACAGATACTCCAATTAAGTTTTCACCATTTGACTCTTCTTGAACATATCCACTAATAGTATAGTTTTGAGAGAAAGAAAAAAGAGTAAAAAATGAGAATAGAATTACAAGTAGATCTTTTTTATTCATTTATAGTATAATTGTTTTAATGATTCGCGAAATTAAGAATTTACTTTTTTATAGAATGATTAACGAACAAGAAATTTTATTATTTTATGATAAAAGAATATTATTATATTGATGTAATTGGAGTTATTAAATAAATTTATAAATTAGCAGAAATTAAAATTAAAAATTATGGCAAGAAATATGATGCGTTCGGGAAACCCGGCTCTGAACAAAAAAACATTTGAGAATTTAACAAACACAAGCGGGGGAGTAATGACTCTTGATGGTGCGGTAAATAAAACAATTATTGGTCTTAGTATTTTAATATTAGCTGCTTATTATACATATACATTGCCAATTGAAAAAGCATATAGTTTTGTGTGGCCTGGTTTTATAGGAGGTTTTATAGTTGCTATTATTACTATGTATAAAAAGGAGTGGTCACCAGTTACGGTGCCAATTTATGCAGCACTTGAAGGTTTAGCTCTTGGTGGAATCTCGTTAATTTATGCAAATGCATTTGAGCCAGGAATTGTGCCAAAAGCAATTTTCTTAACTTTAGGAATTATGTTTGCATTGTTGTTTGCTTATAAAACAAAAATTATAAAAGCTACAGAAAACTTTAAGCTTGGAGTTTTTGCTGCTACTGCAGGAATTGGAGTGGTTTACTTGGTTAGTTTTATTATGAGTTTTTTTGGAAGTGGAGGTGGACTTGCTGTTATGGATCCTTCAAATTCTTCATTAATGAGTATAGGTTTTTCGTTATTTGTAGTAATAATAGCTTCATTAAATTTAGTAATGGATTTTGATTTTATTGAAGAAGCTGCAGAGAATGGTGCTCCAAAATATATGGAATGGTATGGTGCATTCGGATTACTTGTAACATTGGTTTGGTTGTATCTGGAGATACTCCGATTATTAGCGAAACTTAGTAGAGATTAAATAAGAAAAAGGGACACGAAAGTGTCCCTTTTTCTTATTTAATTTTATTTCTTTTCCTATCATGCTCCTTAAGTAACATTTTTCTTAGTCTTAAGTTTTTAGGAGTTGCTTCTACATATTCATCTGCTTGTATGTATTCCAAAGCTTCTTCTAAAGTAAAAATAATCGGTGGTGCAATTTTTACTTTATCATCATTACCAGAAGATCTCATATTCGACATCTTTTTAGTTTTGGTAACATTAATAACTAAATCATCTGCTCTTGTATTCTTTCCAATAACTTGTCCTTCATATATTGATTGGTTTGGCTCTACAAAAAACGTACCTCTTTCTTGCATGTTATTTAAAGAGTAAGGAATTGCATTTCCTTGTTCCATTGAAATTAAAGAACCATTTAATCTTCCAGGAATAGTTCCTTTGTGTGGTTGAAACTCTTTGAATCTGTGAGACATGATAGCTTCACCTGCAGTTGCGGTTAGTAAGTAATTACGTAATCCTATAATCCCTCTTGATGGAATACTAAACTCTAAATGCATTAAGTCACCTTTTGGTTCCATAATTGTCATTTCACCTTTCCTGATAGTGACCGTCTCAATTGCTTTTCCACTTACATTTTCTGGAATATCGATTGTTAACTCTTCAATTGGTTCACATTTCACACCATCTATTTCTTTTATAATTACTTGTGGCTGACCAATTTGTAACTCATATCCTTCTCTTCTCATTGTTTCGATAAGAACCGAAAGGTGTAAAACACCTCTACCAAACACTCTAAATGTGTCTGCAGATTCTGTTTGCTCTACTTTAAGAGCAAGGTTTCTTTCTACTTCTTTTTCCAACCTTTCTTTTATCTGACGTGAAGTAACAAATTTACCATCTTGTCCGAAAAATGGAGAATCGTTAATGGTAAAAGTCATACTCATTGTTGGTTCATCAATCTTTATTGTTGGTAATGCTTCTGGATTTTCGAAATCGGCAATAGTATCACTAATATCAAACCCTTCAATACCAGTTATTGCGCAAATTTCTCCGGCAGTTACTTCTTGTACTTTTCTTTTCTCAAAACCATCAAATATAAATACCTCTTTGATTTTTGATTTTACTTTGCTTCCATCTCTTTTACAAAGTATTATATTCTGATTTTCTTTTACACTTCCTCTGTGTACTCTTCCAATAGCTATTCTTCCAATAAATGAGGAATAATCAAGAGAGGTAATTAATAATTGAGTTGTACCTTCATTTACTTTTGGCGATGGTATATGTTCGATAATTTTATCCATTAAATAGGTGATATCTTTCGTTGGAGTTTTCCAGTCTACTCCCATCCACCCATTCTTACTAGATCCGTAAATTGTAGGAAAATCTAATTGTTCCTCTGTAGCGTCTAAGTTAAACATCAACTCAAAAACCATCTCGTTCACCTCTTCAGGAGTACAATTTAATTTATCTACTTTATTTACAACAACAATTGGTTTTAATCCTAATTCAAGTGCTTTCGAAAGTACAAATCTGGTTTGTGGCATTGGTCCTTCAAATGCGTCAACTAATAAAACTACACCATCCGCCATGTTTAAAACTCTTTCTACTTCACCACCAAAGTCCGAGTGACCTGGAGTGTCTAAAATATTAATTTTGTAATCTTTATAAGTTACAGATACATTCTTAGCTAAAATTGTAATTCCTCTTTCTTTTTCTAAAGGATTGGAATCCATTATTAGTTCTCCTGGTTTTTCATGTTCCGAAAACATTTCAGATGCAAGTAACATTTTGTCAACTAAGGTAGTTTTCCCATGGTCTACATGAGCAATAATAGCTATGTTTTTTAATTTCATTTATTTGGCTTTAAAAAGTTTGCAAAAGTAAACTTTATACTGAGGTAAACTACTAAAAGTGTGTAAATTATATTTATTATATATTTGCTTTTATGGAACATGTAATGATTCCTCCACTTTCTGAATTATGGTATAAAGGGCTAATAGGTAGCGTCCTTATTATTGCAATACTTACCTATTTATTAAAAAAGTCATCAGAAAAATTTCAAAATAATTTTATGAGACTTATGTCAGTTGTATTTGCAATTGCATGGTTTTATGCTATTATTTATGAGGTGAGTATTGATATTTGGTCTGTTAAGGATAGTTTACCCTTACATCTTTGCAGAGTTTCTTTTATAATATGTATCATTAATTTTTGGAAACCAAAACAATGGATGTTCGAATGGTGTATTTTTTTAGCTATCCCTGCAGCAGTTCATGCTATGTTGACCCCCGAGCTTACAATGGGAAAAAGCAATTGGCTGTTGTTTTATTATTATTTCACACATGCTGCAATGTTGTTTGTTCCTATATTTTTATCGGTTGTAAAGAAAATGAAACCAAGAGTTAATGGGTGGAAAAACGCATTTTGGTATTTACAAATTCTTGTTGTAATAAATCTTCCTTTAAATTTTCTAATTAATTCTAATTATATGTATTTGCATCATAAACCTGGGGTTGATAACCCTTTTTTGATAGGAGATTGGCCATGGTATATTTTAGTATTGGAGTTTGTTTTCTTCCTGCATTTACTTCTAATAAAGTATATTTTCCCTCCAAAAAAAAGTTAGAAGAAATAAAAATATAACATTTGTTGTTTGTTTTTAATAAATTACTATTTTTGCCGTCCTATTTCGGGAATATAAAAAATAAAAGAAAATGAAAACAGGAATACACCCAGAAGATTACAGATTATGCGTATTTAAAGATATGTCAACAGATTATATGGTTTTAACAAAATCTTGCGCACCAACTGAAGATACAATTAAATATACAGACGGAAATGACTACCCATTAATTAAAATGGAGATTTCTTCTGACTCTCATCCTTTCTATACTGGTAAAACAAAACTTATTGATACTGCTGGTAGAATTGATAAATTCAAAAATAAATACGCGAAATTTAAAAAATAGATTTCGTTCAAATAATAAAGAAAGCCCATACTTATAGTGTGGGCTTTTTTATTTAAGTTTGTAAAATAAATTTTTTATATGAATGTAATTTTGTTTGACATAGAAAGAGAGAATTTATATCCTCTTACTTTTACTCGTCCTATTTCAGATTTTAGAGTTGGAATTGTTACGATAAAAGAAAAATGGGAATTTTATTTTTCAGATGTTTCCGTGCAAACAGAAGATTATCTTTCTGAAAAATTTCCAATAAAACGATCAAAAGAAAATCTTTGGATAAATAGTTCCGTATTGCCAAATGATGATGTGATTACTGAAATTAGTTCATTAAGAAAAGGAGAAGTTTTAGTAAAGAATGAGGTTGTTATTGCAATTAATAATCATGATTTTGTCCCTGATAATTTAGATAAAATTGAGTGTAACACTTCCTTTAATAAGATAAATGATTTATGGGATATTTTTTCTTTAAATGGAGAAGAGATTAAAACAGATTTTAAACATTTAGTTCTTTCAAAACATTCAGAAAATTTACTTGAAACAAATACTTGTTTCGGAGAATATCCTATTTTTATTGAAAAAGGAGCGAAAGTAAATTGTGCAATTCTAAATTCTAATGATGGACCAATTTACATAGGAAAAAATGCGGAGGTTATGGAGGGATCTATTATTAGGGGTCCGTTTGCTATGTGCAATAATTCAACACTTAAGATGGGCTCTAAAATCTATGGATCAACAACATTGGGACCATATTGTAAAGTTGGAGGAGAAGTAAATAATTCTGTCTTTTTCGGTTATTCATCCAAAGCTCATGAAGGTTTTTTAGGGAATTCTGTAATTGGGGAGTGGTGTAATTTAGGGGCTGACACAAATAACTCAAATCTTAAAAATAATTATGCTGAGGTAAAACTCTGGAATTATGAAATGGAAAGGTTTAAAAAAACTGGATTGCAATTTTGTGGTTTAATAATGGCAGATTATTCAAAATGTGGAATAAATACTATGTTTAATACAGGTACTGTAGTTGGAGTAAGTGCTAATATTTTTGGAAGTGGATTTCCTAGAAATATTATTCCGTCTTTTAGTTGGGGTGGTAATTCAGGATTTACAACATATAAAACAAACAAGGTTTTTGAAGTAGCAGAAATCGTAATGAAAAGAAGAAACATGGAATTTACGGATGTAGATAAATCAATATTAAATAAGGTTTTCGAACTGACATCTAAGTACAGAAATTACTAATAAACTGACAATATTTCCTGTTTTCTTGTTTGGCATGTTTATTGAAGATTATAAATAAAAAATATACTATTTATGACTGATTTACAATATGCTATTAAATTTGACAAATTTGAGAGTGAGAAATTATGTAATTTGTTAGAATGTTCTTCTGATGAATTAGATAATATAGTTTCTTCTGCAAAGCAAACATTTGAAGAAAGTGAAACTGTTTATGACAGTATTATGAGAATCTTGCAACAGGGACATAATGTAAGAGAAGCAGCTTTAATTTCTTTAATCTGTGGGCAGTATTTTGGATACAATCAAGCAGAAGAACAAATAGAAGAAGATATTAAACAAAAATTATTTGATGCGTTTAATAATAGAAGAGGAAAATAATGAAGATAAATAAAGATGAGTTCAGTTTTAATCTAAGCAATGCGTTTGATGAAGAAACAGAAATGTTTCCGTTAATGAGTAATGAGGATGAAGAGAAAATAAATAAGGAAGAAACTCCCAATATTTTACCAATACTTCCTTTAAGAAATACAGTTTTGTTTCCTGGTGTAATCATTCCAATTACCATTGGTAGAGATAGATCCATAAAACTTATAAAAGAAACTTATAAAGGAAATAAAATTATTGGTGTTCTATCTCAGAAAGATCCAAAAGTAGAAATTCCAAACAAAGAGGATTTAAATAAAGTAGGTACAGTTGCTCATATTTTAAAAATGCTACGAATGCCGGATGGAAATATAACAGCAATTATACAAGGTAGAAAAAGATTTGAATTAGGAGAAATAGTACAAGAAGAACCTTATTTTAAAGCTAATGTGACTGAGTTGGTAGAGGCAAAGCCACATACTAATAATAAAGGATTTGAAGCATTAGTTGATTCTGTAAAAGATATAGCTTTAGATATTATTGAACTTTCTCCTAATATTCCTTCTGAAGCAACTATCGCAATTAAAAACATAGAAAGTCCTTCATTTGTAATAAATTTTGTTTCATCTAATATGAATGTTTCTCTGAAAGAAAAACAAGAACTTTTAGAGAACACTGACTTATTTGATAGAGCAAATAAAGCTCTTTCATTACTGACTAAAGAGCTGCAGATGTTAGAAATGAAAAATGAAATCCAATCAAAAGTAAAAACGGATTTAGATAAGCAACAAAGAGAATATTACCTTCATCAGCAAATGAAAGCGATACAGGAAGAACTAGGAGGTGCTGGTTCTGAAAAAGAGATTGATGAAATGCGAAAACAGGCTTCTAAAAAGAAATGGAAAAAGGAAGTAGAAAAAGAGTTTGATAAAGGATTGAAAAAATTACAAAGAATGAACCCTAGCATGGCAGATTATGCTGTGCAAAGAAGTTATTTGGAATTAATTTTAGAACTTCCTTGGAACGAGTTTACAAATGATAAGTTTGATTTGAAAAAAGCAAGCGAGATTCTGGACAGAGATCATTTTGGGTTAGAAAAAGTAAAAGAAAGAATTATTGAACATTTAGCTGTTCTAAAACTTAAAGGGGATATGAAATCTCCAATTTTATGTTTGTACGGACCTCCAGGAGTTGGTAAAACATCATTAGGAAAATCAATTGCGGAAAGTTTAGGAAGAAAGTATGTCAGAGTAAGTTTAGGAGGTCTTAGAGATGAAGCTGAAATTAGAGGTCATAGAAAAACATATATTGGTGCAATGCCTGGTAGAATAATAAAATCAGTTAAAAAGGCAAATTCTTCAAATCCGGTTTTTGTTTTAGATGAAATTGATAAAGTTACTAGAGATATGAACGGAGATCCTTCTTCCGCATTGTTAGAGGTTTTAGATCCAGAACAAAATGATAGTTTTCATGATAATTATTTGGAATTAGGATATGATTTGTCTAAGATTTTATTTGTTGCTACCGCAAATTCACTTTCAACTATTCAGCCTGCACTTAGAGATAGAATGGAGATTATTGAAATAAATGGATATACAATTGAGGAGAAAGTACAAATTGCAAAAAGACATTTATTTCCAAAACAAATTAAGGAACACGGACTTAAAAAGAAAGATATAAAATTATCTGATAAAGTTTTTGAGAAAATTGTTGATGGATATACAAGAGAATCTGGAGTAAGAGGGTTAGATAAAAAGATTGCTAAAGTTGTGAGATTTGCGGCAAAATCTGTTGCTATGGATGAAAAATATGATATAAATATCTCTTTAGAGAAAATTGAAAGTATTTTAGGTCCTTCCAGATTTGATAGAGACAAATCAATAGGAAATGATGTTTCTGGTGTTGTTACAGGTTTAGCTTGGACTTCTGTTGGAGGTGATATTTTATTTATTGAATCTACTTTAAGTAAAGGAAAAGGGCAGTTAAGTATAACTGGAAATCTTGGTAAGGTTATGAAAGAGTCAGTAACTATTGCTTTAGAATATTTAAAATCTCACTGTTCAGAATATGGAATAAAAAGTGAAGATCTTTCTAAGTGGAATACTCATGTTCATGTGCCAGAAGGAGCTACCCCAAAAGATGGGCCTTCAGCAGGTGTTACAATGTTTACATCTTTAGTCTCATCTTTTACTGGTAGAAAAGTAAAAAATAATTTAGCTATGACGGGAGAAATAACCTTAAGAGGTAAAGTTTTGCCAGTTGGTGGAATAAAAGAAAAGATATTAGCTGCAAAAAGATCAGGCATAAAAGAAATAGTTTTATCTACTGAAAACAAAAAAGACATTGTGGAAATCAATCCTAAATATCTGAAGGGATTAAAATTTCATTATGTAGAAAAGATGAGTGAAGTAATTGATATTTCTTTATTAAAGACCAAAGTTAGTAATCCTTATATTGCATAAATAAAGTAAATTTGCAAATAATAAAATTTAATGCAAATCGTTAGTTGGTGTATACTAATAAAAATAAATAAAATAAAACAAGCTAGATGTTCAGAAAATTTATCATAATTAGTGTATTTTTTCCAAACATTCTATTTTCTCAACTTTCTAACACATCTTATAATTCATTAAACTTAAATTCGTCCTCCAGAGTTCTTGCTATGGGAGGCGAGTTAATTGCAGTTTCTGATAACGACTTAAGTTTGGTTTTTCAAGCTCCTTCATTATTAAATGAGAGTATGAACAAACAGATTGCTTTCAATTTTGTAGACTATGTTTCTGATTTAAACTTTATTTCGTTTCATTCTGCAAATAAAATTTCAGATGATTGGATGTTGTTTTCAGGAATTGATGCAATAAATTATGGTAAATTTCAGGGTACTGATGAAATAGGGAATCCAGTTTCTGAATTCAGTGCTAGTCAGCAAATTTTCACTTTCGGTACATCCAAAAAAATCAATCAAAAGTTCTCTTTTGGGTCAAATATAAAACTTCTTAATTCCAATCTTGAAAGTTACCATTCTATTTCTTTGTCTTCTAATGTTTCAACTACATATTTTAATTCAGAAAAAGATTTTGTTTCAACGTTTCTTGTTAAAAATATAGGAAGACCAATAGAAACTTACACAGATGAATCTGAGGACTTGCCTTTCGAAATCCAATTTGGATTATCAAAATCATTAAAACATCTTCCATTTAAGTATTCGGTTGTTTTACATCATTTAAACAAATATGACATTTCAAATGATTATAGCTTAAATACAATTTATGACCCTATAACTAATAGTGTTATTGTGAAAAATGAAACTGTTGCGAAAAAACTTTTAAGGCATGTTATTTTAGGT
>CABXPN010000013.1 GCA_902514225.1 uncultured Bacteroidota bacterium | reverse complement strand
CCCTCTCAACTGAAAGGGCTTTTAGATTAAAATTATAAACAGATTATTTTTTTAATTCTTTTCTTTTGATTGTGTCCAACATTACAGGAGATGCAACAAAAAGTGAAGAATAAGTACCAACAACTACACCAACCATTAATGCAAACATAAATCCTTTAATAGCTTCTCCTCCAAATAGGAAGATTACTAACAACACCACAAAAGTAGTTAAAGATGTATTTATAGTTCTACTTAAAGTTGAGTTAAGAGATTTGTTGATATACTCATGGATTTCTTTTTTCTTATAGTTTTCCATGTATTCTCTTACTCTATCAAAAACAACTACGGTATCGTTAAGAGAGTAACCAATAATTGTAAGAATAGCCGCAATAAATGCTTGATCTATCTCTAAGGAGAAAGGCATAATACCATATAATATTGAAAACACCGAAAGAACTAATAATACATCATGGAACACCGCTACAACAGCACCTAAACTAAATTGCCATTTCTTAAATCTAATTAAAATATATAAGAAAATAACAATTAAAGAAAAGATTACTGACCATAAGGCTGCATCTCTAATATCATCCGCAATTGTTGGACCCACTTTTTCTTGGCTTTCTACAGAATACGAATAATTCATATTCTCTAAACCTTCAAATAATTTTGCTTTCACATCATTATCTGCTTCTAAATTATTTTCATCAATTCTATACTTAGTAGTAATCTTTAGTTGTTCACCTGCCTGTCCTTTTAAGTTAAATGAGCTTACTGACGGAGCTTGACCATTAAATACAGAAGTTAATCCATCCTGAATATCATCTTTGTTTACTTCTCCCTCAAAACTCACTACATAAGTTCTACCTCCAACAAAATCAATTCCATAATTCAATCCTTTTGTAGAAAGTGAATATCCACCAAATAAAATTAAAAGAGATGAAAGAACATAAAATATCTTTCTTTTTCCAATAAAATCAATATCTAAGTTCTTAAATGCTCCATCAGTAAGGTTTGTAAAAAAGGACATAGTTCGATTATGTATAAATTGACCAAAATTTATTTCACGATATCTTAACCAATAATGCCTAGCTAAGGAATAGATTATAAAAAATGAGGAAATAGTAATGATTAGTGATAAGTTACTTAATATCTTTAAAGAAATAATGTTAATTAATGAACCTATCAATAAAGACCCTACTATAGCGAGAATAAAACAAAGAGCTCTACTTAGTATACTAGATAAAAATGGTTCTTTTGGATTCATCCAATTTGTAATGATTAATCTTGTAATAAAGATTGCACAGAATAAAGAAGTAATAATACCTATAATTAATGTAGTGGCAAATCCTTTAATAGGACCAGTACCGAATGAGAAAAGAATAATACCTGTTAATAAAGTAGTAACGTTTGCATCAATAATAGAAGAATATGCTGCTTTGTATCCATCTTCAATCGCTAATCTGATTCCTTTACCATTTGCAAGTTCTTCTCTAATTCTCTCGTAAATAAGTACATTAGCGTCTACCGACATACCAATTGTAAGTACAATACCCGCAATTCCAGGAAGTGTAAGTACAGCACCTAAAGAAGCTAATACACCAAAAATAAAGAATATATTGGCAAGTAAAGCTACATTAGAAACTACTCCAGCTCCATAATAATAGAATATCATGTATAATAACACTAATAAAAGAGCTATCATAAATGATTTTAAACCTGAATCGATAGAGTCCTGACCTAATGAAGGACCAATAATTGCCTCTTGAGTAATATGTGCTGGTGCAGGTAATTTACCAGATTTTAAAACATTAGCTAAATCTTTCCCTTCGTTTACAGTAAAATCACCAGAAATTTCTGATCTACCATTTGGAATTTCATCATTTACAGTTGGCCAAGATTTAACATAACCATCTAAAACAATAGCTACGCTTCTACCTTTGTTATTCCCAGTAGTAGCTCTCCAAATATTAGCTCCATCTGCATTCATACTCATGGAAACTTTCACTTCTCCATTATCTAACACTTGTTGAGCGTCAGTTATAACACCACCATCCATAACAAAACCATTACTTCCTTTCTTCTTAAGAGCTATAAGTACAAAAGTTTGTTTTGAGTCATCACCAGGAGCAAAAGCTAAAGCAAATTTCACATCCGGAACAAAATTACTCATAAATCCTTCATCATTGATGTATGAATTTAATTCAGCAGTGTCTTTTAATGGTGTATAACCAACAACAGGTCCTATTCCTTGAAATCCTTGAGGAATACCACAAACAGCAAACCATGGGTTTTCTAAAGCTGAAAAAGTAGAATCAGTATCTGTAGTATCTCTTTCAAAACCATTTCTGGAAGCTAAATATGAGTTTGCATTTTGTAAATCTTCCCAGATTTCGGAAAATTCAAAAGTCTCCCAAAACTCTAATTGAGCTGAAGATTGTAATAATTTTTTAGCTCTTTCGGGATCTTTAATACCAGGAAGTTCTACAATAATTCTACCAGGAACATTTGTTTTTTGGATGTTTGGCTGTGTAACTCCGAAACGGTCAATTCTACTTCTTAAAATTTCGAATGAACTTTCAATAGCATCATTTACTTCTTTTCTGACAACTTCAATAACATCAGAATTATTTTTACTTTGAACTTTTTCTCTTAAAGTTCTGGTACCAAAAATAACAGCTAACTCATTTCCTTCAGGAGTAAACTCTGCAGCAAATAAATCTACAAACCCTGCTTGGCTACTTTCTTGATTCTTTTCAGCATTAACTAAAGCTTCTCTAAATTTAACATCTTTATTTTTACCTGATAAAGAAACCAAAACATCTTTTACAGAAACCTCCAGAGTTACATTCATCCCTCCTTTTAAATCTAGTCCAAGATTAATTTCTCTTTCTTTACACTCCTGAAAAGTATACATCCCCATAAAAACATCTTTAGGAGAACCATCTTCATTTACAGATTCTTTATTAATGTATTCTCTTTCAAGATTTTCTAAAATAATATCTCTATTATTAATGTAATTTGTTTTAAGCTCTTCCGACTTTACAGATCTTATTATTGAATCGGTAATTGTGGTATCAAGTGCTAATAATTCATTACTTAAATTTTCGTCAATGTTTGATATTGCATATTTTGTTGCATTTTCCTCTACCTTACCTACTTTCCAAGTAAATGATAATTGATAAACACATACAAGTGCAAATACAATAGCTAAATACAATATTGGTTTTCTACTTTTCATAATTTGTTTTCCTTAATTTTTTAGAACGGCAAATATAAACTTTCATATCATATTACACAAAAAGAGATAGAGCCAATTTTTTAGCTATTTTTAATATCATTTTTTGTTTCTTTGTGAAAATAATTTCCCAGAAATGAAGCCATCAAATTACATTCTTATTTTATTTATTTTTTATAGTGTTTCTACTTTTTCTCAACTTAACTTTACTAGAGATACTTCTGTAAATGTATACGAAAATTCCATGCCACTTAATAACGCTTGGAACGGAGGTGTGAACTCTGCTCAATTTTCAGAAATAGACTTAAACTTAGATGGAATAAAAGATATAATTATATTCGATAGGAGCGGAAACAGACTGTCTCCATACTTAAATGTTAATGGAAATTTCGTCTTTTCTCCCGAATATCGAAACTTATTTCCAACAATAGAAAGTTGGATTCTCTTAGTTGACTATAATTGTGATGGAAAGCAAGACATTTTCACCTACCAAAATGCCGGAATTTCTGTTTACACAAATACTTCAACTACCTCTCTTAGTTTTACATTAGCAACTTCATCAATTACAAATACAAATAGCGGACAAGGTATTTATGTGAGTCCTATGGATTTACCTGCAATTTCTGACATTGATTATGATGGAGATTTAGATATCTTAACTTTTGATATTAGTGGAGGATTTGTTCATTATTTTAAAAATAAATCTATTGAGAATTACGGAAATTGTGACTATTTAGAATATTCTCATCATAGTGGATGTTGGGGAGATTTTTACGAAGGATTAAACACATATATTTTAGATTGTTTTAATTGCCAATTACCCCCTTTAACTATCTCTTCTTCTAGTAGATTTGGAAAACATGCTGGGTCTACCTTATTAGCTATTGATGTTGATGGAGACAATGATAAGGATCTAATTTTGGGAGACGTAAGCTATAATAATCTTAATTTATTAATAAATGGAGGGGACAATCAAAATGCTCATGTTACGATTGTTGATTCTGTTTTTCCTCAAAATAACTTAAATACAATTCCTGCTGATATTCATATTTTCCCATCTGCTTTTTTAATTGATGCTACAAATGATGGAATAAAAGATATTGTCATTACTACAAATATGCAAAATAACTCTGAAAATAAAGAAAGTTGTTGGATATACAAAAATAACGGGACATCTAGCAATTTAGATTTAAACTTTGTTAATAAAGATTTTTTACAATCAAGTGGATTTGATTTCGGAGAAAACGCTCACCCCACTTTTTATGACTTTGATAAAGACGGACTTTTTGATTTATTTATTGGTAATTATGGATATCATAATTCATCAGGTACAGCTGTATCGAAAATCGCACATTACAAAAACACTGGAACAATACAAAACCCTGAATTTACATTACAAACTGATGATTTTTTAGGTCTTTCTACTGTTCCTCTGAATACTATTTTAAATACACCTGCACTTAATCTATATCCTACTTTTGGTGATTTGAATGGAGATTTTATTGACGATTTAATAGTTGGTGATGCTGATGGTAAAATCCATCTATTTACTGGAGATGGAATCACTTTTAATATCAACACTCCAAACTTTGAAAATATTGATGTTGGTTATTTTGCCTCTCCACAAATTATTGATGTAAACAGAGATGGTCTTAATGATTTAATTATCGGATCAAAAAGCGGAGAAATCTCTTACTTTGAAAATAAAGGAACTCAAACCAATCCTGATTTTAGTACAGAATATCTAAAATGGGGAGGAATTGATGTAGACTCATTATATATAAGTAATGGTTTTAGTTCTCCAAAACTTATTGAAATAAATAGTGAATATCATCTATTTGTAGGTTCCTATACAGGAAAAACATATTTGTATAATAATATTGACGGAAACATAAATGGAATATTTAGTGAGTTAAATACAATAAACAACAATGTTTGGGAAGGTGGAAAATCCTCAATTGCAATACAAGATATAAATAATGACAGTATTGTTGATTTAATTATTGGGAACTCATGTGGTGGACTTGCATTCTTTAAGGGAGATACTACTACAATTAATCAGATAGAAGAAATAAACGAATCTTTTGACATTTATCCGAATCCATCATCACACACAATATACGTAGAGAATAAAAAGAAAGAGGAAATTTTTATTTATAATATCTTAGGAGAATTGACTCTCAACACAAAGGAAGAATATATTAATATTGAAGAATTTCCTGTAGGAATTTACGTTATAAAGAAAGGAAATAAAACTTCTCAATTTATTAAAAAATAAATTTATTCTAACAATCTGTTTGTCGATTTTACTCCTTCAGCAGATTCTTTTAATTTCTCCATTTCTGAGTCATTTAAATCTATTTCAACAATTTGTTCAATTCCATTTCTTCCTAAAATCACCGGAACACCAATACATAAATCTGACAAACCGTACTCACCATCTAAAAGTGATGAACACGGAAACATTTTCTTTTGATCACATGCAATGGATTGCACTAATGAAGAAACCGCAGCTCCTGGAGCATACCAAGCAGAAGTACCTAACATTCCTGTTAATGTAGCACCACCTACTTTAGTTGATTCTAAAACCTCTGACAACCTCTCTTCTGAAAGAAATTCTGAAACTCTTACAGAATTTCTACTTGCTAATCTTGTTAAAGGCAACATTCCTTTATCAGAATGACCTCCAATTACCATTCCATCTACGTCAGAAGAAGGACAATTTAATGCCTCTGCTAATCTGTATTTAAACCTTGCGGAATCTAGAGCTCCTCCCATACCAATAATTCTGTGTTTTGGTAATCCAGTTACTTTGTGTGTTAGATAAGTCATTGTATCCATTGGATTACTAACAATAATTAAAATAACATCTGGTGAATGTTTTATTAAATTTTCTGAAACCATTTTTACAATTCCAGCATTTATTCCGATTAATTCTTCTCTTGTCATTCCAGGTTTTCTTGGAATTCCTGAAGTAATAACTGCAATATCGCTACCAGAAGTTTTACTGTAATCATTTGTACTACCTATAATTTTAGTATCAAATCCATTTAAAGATGCCGTTTGCATCAAATCCATTGCTTTCCCTTCCGCAAAGTTCTCTTTAATATCTACTAATACAACTTCAGAAGCAAAGTTTTTAATTGCAATATACTCTGCACAACTTGCTCCTACCGCTCCTGCTCCTACTACTGTAACTTTCATTTTTTTATGTTCTTTTTTATTTATAACTAATTATCAATTACAAAAATAGATGTTAACTTGTATAGAATAATGATTAATCTCATATTCCTAAAAAACAATTAAGCGTCTATATTTGCATATTTTGCATTTGCTTCAATAAAGGCTCTTCTTGGAGGAACCTCATCTCCCATTAACATTGAGAATACTCTATCCGCCTCTGCAGCGCTGTCGATAGTTACTTGTTTTAATGTTCTTTGTTCAGGATTCAGAGTAGTATCCCAAAGCTGAATTGCATTCATCTCTCCAAGACCTTTATATCTTTGAATACCAATATTCACATCTTTTCCACCTTTCATTTCCTCAATCAACCTATCTCTTTCTTCATCAGACCAGCAATATCTCTGATCTTTACCTTTTTTAAGTAGATATAAAGGAGGAGTTGCAATATAAATATATCCTTTTTCAACTAGTTCCTTCATATACCTGAAGAAGAAAGTAAGAATAAGAGTTGCGATATGACTACCATCAATATCCGCATCCGTCATAATTACAACTTTATGGTATCTTAATTTTTCTGTATTTAATGCTCTCTCATCCTCTTCTGTACCAACTGAAACTCCAAGTGCAGTGTACATATTCTTGATCTCCTCATTTTCAAAAACCTTATGCTGCATAGCTTTTTCAACATTCAAAATCTTACCTCTAAGTGGTAAAATTGCTTGAAAATGTCTATCTCTACCTTGTTTTGCAGTACCTCCAGCAGAATCTCCCTCTACTAAGAAAATTTCACATTTTTCAGGATCTCTCTCCGAACAATCAGAAAGTTTTCCAGGAAGTCCAGAGCCAGTCATTACACTCTTTCTTTGCACCATTTCTCTAGCTTTTCTGGCAGCATTCCTAGCAGTTGCAGCTAAAATTACTTTTTGGACAATGATATGTGCTTGTTTTGGGTTTTCTTCCAAGTAAAAAGAAAGCATATCGCTTACTGATTGAGAAACTGCAGAAGTAACTTCTTTATTTCCTAATTTAGTTTTTGTTTGCCCTTCAAACTGAGGTTCCATAACTTTTACAGAAACAACAGCTGTTAATCCTTCTCTAAAGTCATCACCAGAAATTTCAAACTTTACTTTTTTAAGTAAACCCGACTCATCTGCATATTTTTTAAGTGTTCTGGTAAGACCTCTTCTGAATCCTGAAAGATGTGTACCTCCCTCATGAGTATTAATGTTATTTACATACGAATGTACATTTTCAGTGTAAGAAGAATTATAAACCATTGCAACCTCAACCGGAACACCATCTTTTTCTCCATCAAAATAAATTACATCATTTAAAATTGACTCTCTTGTCCCATCTAAAAATGTTACAAATTCTTTTAATCCTCCTTCAGAATAAAAATCTTCTTTTACAAAGTCACCTTCATCATCAGTTCTTCTTTTATCTGTAATTGAAAGATTAATTCCTTTATTTAAAAACGAAAGTTCTCTTAATCGGGCTGCTAGAATATCAAAATGATAAATTGTTTCCACAAAAATAGACGCATCAGGCTTAAAAGTAACAAAAGTTCCTGTTTTATCAGTAATTCCAATTTCCCTTACATCATATTGAGGAACACCAATTTTATATTCTTGTTCAAAAACTTTTCCATCTCTGTGTACTTCTACTCTTAAATCTTCTGAGAGCGCATTTACACACGACACACCTACTCCATGAAGTCCACCAGAAACTTTGTAGGAACCCTTATCAAATTTACCCCCAGCGTGAAGAACCGTCATAACAACCTCTAATGCTGAACGACCTTCTTTTTCGTGCATTCCTGTCGGAATACCCCTACCATTATCGGTTACTGTAATAGAGTTGTCTTCATTGATAAAACAATCGATATGAGAACAATGTCCAGCAAGTGCCTCATCAATGGAATTATCTACAACTTCATACACCAAATGGTGCAACCCTTTCTGACCAATATCACCAATATACATGGCTGGTCTTTTTCTCACAGCTTCTAAACCTTCAAGTACCGTAATATTATCGGCACTATAATCTTGATTTTTATTTTCTTCACTCATATTTTAATGTAATTTATCTCTTATTTTTAAGTGAGACAAATATACAAAAATAGTAAGTTTTAGAACGTCATATATTGGAAGAAAATGGGAATAAGTTTATTAACAAAAGTTAATAACTTTTTCTAGAAGGAATAAGACAATCCAAACCAAGCATTTCGTCCTATTTCTTGGTATCCTTCCCACATATCTTTTTTAGAGTTAAAAATATTGTTAATTCTTAAATATGCTGAAATAGATTTTGTGTAATTATAATCAATAGAAATGTTAGCATGAAGTTGATGATTTAAGTCAGAAATATCATTATAACTAATATGATAATTTTGCAATGAATCTTGCAATCCTCCAACTGATGTTCTTTTTCCTAAATACGAGACAGAAGTATTCATCTTTATCTTTTCGTCTAAGTTTAAAGACACTCCTAAATTTCCATTAATATTTTCTTTATTAGAAACAATTGTATCATAATTAAAATAATTAGCAGACGCATGAACTCCAACTAAATCATTTATCTGCCACTCATAATTTGCATTTGCATGTAATCTCCACACATCCATGTAAGATGAAAGATGCTTTCCATTTGGATGTACTTTATAAAAGATAGGAGCGTTTACAATATAAGCATACGATAATTTTCCTTCAAACACCTCATCTTTACCTATTACATTCTTCATGTAAAGGTACGCTTCATTTTCTTCAGTAGTTCTTAAATCTAATGTATTAAAATCATCAGAAACTACATTTTGATTTGTTGCAAAAGCATATATATATGGATTGTCATCTGAAAGTGATTTAATTGTATTTCTATAACCATTATTCTCCAATCCTCCTTCAATGTACAGGATATCTTTCACTAAAAATTTACTTATATTAACATAAGGAAATAAACCTTTTTCACTACCATCTAGTTCATCTAATATGTAATCAAAACTAAATCCTATATCTATATCAAAATCATACTTTTCTAGAGAAATAAATGAAAGTAGTTGAAAAATCTTCACATCTTTTTTTACTATATATTCAGAATCTGTATTTTCATAATTTATAAAATTATCTAAATCTACTATTAATTGCATAGGATATCCTTTTATGTTTTTACTTAAATCTGTAGTCAAATGAACTTGATTCTCTGACAATTCATTTAAATCTGAAATAAAGAAATCAGTTCTGTGTTTTAATTTGTAAGCAGAAAGCTCCCTTGAAAAAATAGTAGATCCAATTTTTGAATAAGAAAATCTGTTTTTTTCATCTATATGTTTTATTAATTTTTTATCATAATCAAGGTTTACTACAAAAATATTTTTCTCTCCGATTTTCTTCCCAAAAAGATGTATTTGATTGAGAGAGTTTTTAAGTTTTTCTGAATTCTCATTTGAATATCTATTTGCAAAATGATTAAATGTAAGTCCATAAGAATAATCATCTTCTCTTAAACTATTAAATGTAATGTTGGAGACAGATGTAAAATGAGTACCCCCACCAAGCAGAATGGTAGAACGATATAAATCAGAAAGTTTTTCTCCACTTACTTTTGCAGCTTTTATTGGCCTAACATCAAAGTCCACTTCTATTGTTTTATTAATAAAAGAATAAGTTTGTCTTTTATCAATTTTTGTGGTGTCCTGATAATCTGTTGTTTCCTTAATTTTTTCAGATTCCGGAATTTCAGGTTTAAAACCTTCAATAACTGTTACTTCAGTAGGATTTATATCTTGCGCTGAAAGCACAGAAACCATAATTGTAGACACTACTAAAAATATTTTCTTCATAATTTAATCTTCTAATTCTTCTTCTATTTGTAAGATAGAATAATCTATTTCATAATCTAATTCCTCTCCTATCTCAATTGTTGCATCTCCTATCTCGGTATTAACTTTTTCTAATTGTTCTTGTTTAACTATATTTTCCCACTTCCTTTTCGCTACATTAATTAATTCTTCACCATCATGATTTTCAATTATACTTTCTAAAGTAGCTTTTGCCTGATATAAATTTTCTTGTTTCACATAAATATCTGAAAGAAGTATAAATCCTTTAGCTATCCAATGGTTAGAAGAATATTCATCAGCAAGCTTAAAAACTAACTCTTCAGACTCTTCAAGATTATCATCCAGGAAAGCAAAATAAGATTTTAGATACATAGCTTCCGAACCATCTTTATTCTTTGTTAAACTAGCAATATCATCACACAAATCAGATGACCTAGCAAAATTCCCATTCTCAAAATCATTCCTAGCAATAATTATTTTTGACCTTGCAATCAATCTGTCATTTAATTTATCAGAAAGCAAAACACGTTCTGAATATTTTACTGCCAACTCTGTTTTCGCAAATTCAAATCCGAACATTAATCTGATTATTGCCTCGCGTTGCAAACCTATTGAAGAAGCTGTAGAATCTAACAATTGGTAATATTTAACAAATTCTGACTCATTACCTTTGTCGTATGATGTTCTGCAAATTCTGACTAATGACGGCTCATAAAAAACAGAACTACCAAAATCTAACACTTTTTTATAAGACACTAATGCCTGTACAGTATCTGCTGTTTCCCAAGATGACTCAGCATAATAGTAATGGGATTGCCTGTCAAAAATTGAATTCTCTCCAAAATCAGAGATATATTTTTTGAAGCTTGCTTTTGATGTAATAAAATCATTATTTTTAAAATTATTATACGCAACTTGATAAGTTAATGAATCTTTTGCGGAAACAGAAATATCTAGTTGAGGAACATCATCTATATAAATAAGATATTCGTTAACATCTCCTTTTTTAACATAAGCATCTTTCAGACCAATTTTCGCACCTTTAAATGATTTTGTTTTCGGATAATTTTCAATTACATTTTTAAGTGATAAGATTGAATTGTTAATTTCTCCTTTATTAAAATAAATTAGAGCTTTACTTAATATTGCTGAGGACAAAACTTCATTATTAGAAGATAATTCTAAAACTTTATCGTAATAAATCAAAGCTTCTTCATCTTTATCTTGATTTTTGTAAAGTTTAGCCAAATCAAAATAAGATCTTTCTAAATAAATAAAATTTTCTTCTTCATTTTCTAATATTTCTAATAAACATTTCTCTTGGCTTTTGTAATCTGATAGCAATCCATTACATTTTGATCTCTGAAATAAAGCATAATCATTTTCAGAATTATTTTCATGTTTCTTGTAATATCTTAAAGCATTCCTAAAATTACTTTGCATATAGTAACTATCTGCCAATCTTAAAAGAGCGTCCGACTTTCTTTCATCATCTATTTCTGAATTTATTGCTTTTCTGAAATAATCTGAAGATAAAGAATATTGTTTTGATTTAAGATAGGAATAAGCTAGGTTATATTTCGCTACTCCAATCTTTTCAATCAGGGAGTTTGATGGAGTTTCAAGGTAATCTTCATAATGAGAAATAGACCTTTTATAGTCTTTTAACTGATAATAACAATCTGCAATTAAATACAAACTCATTGCATCAATTTCATTATTTTCTGGATGCTTTCTTGAAAACTCAAATTTCACCAACGCATTACTATAATTTGCATTATTATAATGCTGAACACCAATATAATAAGATAACCTCTGCAATGTTTCTTTTTCTTCTTGTTTCGGGAGGTGGTTATTTTTTAGAAAATCAAAAGCTTGTTGGTATTGATTTGTAGATTGAAACATATTAATTAGCAATCTTTTTACTTCTGATTTGTACTTTGAAAGATGATGTTTTGTAAATTCATCTAAAACATAGGAAAGGTCAGTATAAGGTAAATCTAGTTCGTACGCTAATTTAAAGTAATTATATAAAGACTCTTCTTTTAATTGTAAGTCCGAATTAATTTCGGAAGATTTTTTAAATGCATTTAATGCAAATATCTTTTTATCTTGTTTTAAATATGACTTTCCTAAATAATAAGAATTAAATTGAAGTAAACTGTCACTTACATTTTCAACTTTTTCAAAATAAGAAACTGACTCATCATAATCTTCTAAAAAAACATTAATTTGTCCTAGTTTAAAGTAATCTAAATTATCAATATCTTCTGATTTTTCAATATATTTTTTAAAATAGAATTCTGATTTTTCGTAATCTTCTAATCTGTAATAAGATTCTGCAATAAACTTATTTAACTCTACTTCTCTACTTGGGATTACAAATTCTAATACAGGTACCGCATAATTTACTAATTCGGTATATTTTTCTAACTCAAAATAAATTTGTGTTATATAATATGGTACAATTTTTGAAAATGTTTTATCGTCTTCTAATAATAAAAAAGATTCTAAAGACTTATTATACAAACCCTGAAGGTAAGATATATGAGCATAGTAATATAATGACAAACTTTTATATTTTTTTTCTCTAATTTTATTAAAGTAATATTTTGCATCATTATATTCTTCTACTGTAAAGAGAGAGTAAGCAAATTTGAAATAGAATTCATCATCAATTAAGTTCTTATCTGATACCTTTCTTAAATATGAATTTGATTTTGCATAATTCTTATCAGAAAAATAAACAAAAGCAAGATATTTAATACTTTCCTGATAATATTCTGAATTTGGATAGTTTTCTATTAAATTTTCATACCAGAATTTTACATCTGAATTCCCTAAGTTTTTAGAACAATTAGCAATTCTGAAAACTCTAAAATCGTCATCTATATCTGAAGTAGACAAATTTATGTAAATATTTTGGGAGGTACTAAATTCTCCTTCTTCAAATAGTTTGTTCGCTAATTCAATATCAGAATTTTGAGATAAAATTGGAGAACTTACAATAAGAAGAAGTAATAAATTGAATATTTTATGCATATTATAATGTAGTTAATCAGATTTTAAAATTAAATAATAAGTAGTATAAGTACAAATATTAGTTTTTAAGTTTTCAACATCTTTTTTTAACAAGTCCGAATGTTTTTTAGAGTGTTTAACACAATAAAAACACTATTTTTGAGGATAAATTATGATACACATCTTAAAAATAAAAGGAACCAAGAATATTCCAGATTTTGTTCAGATAAGAGATGGAGACTTTTCTTTAAAAGCTTATTTTAGAGCAGACCAAATTGAAAAGGGGCTAAAAAAAAACAACATATCTGATGAAAATGGAAAAATTTCAAAGAAGATAAATAGCATTCCTTTTGGCAAAATGATTAAATTTGAAGAAAATGAATAACACTATAATTTCCATAAAAAATGTCAGCATCTCCTATACCAATAATTTAATTCTGGAAAATATAAACCTTGAAATCAATAAAGGTGATTTTATATATTTAATAGGAGAAACAGGTAGCGGAAAAAGCAGCTTATTAAAAGCATTATACAAAGGAATTGAACTTAATAGAGGGTCAATAATTGTTTCTAAATATGATTTGAAGAGAATAAGAAAAAGTAAAATAGCGTATCTCAGAAGAGAGTTAGGGATAATATTTCAAGATTTTCAACTTTTATCTGACAGGAACATTTACAAGAACCTGGAATTTGTATTAAGATCAACTGGTTGGAAAGACAAGAATGAAATAAAGAATAGAATATCTGAAGTTTTAAATAAGGTTCATCTTAAAAAAGTAGAAAAGAAAATGCCTTTTGAACTTTCTGGTGGAGAGCAACAGAGAGTATCAATTGCCAGGTCTTTATTAAATAATCCTAAAATTATTTTAGCTGACGAACCCACAGGAAACCTTGATCCAGAAAAATCTAAAAGCATAATTGAAACACTAAAAGAAATAAACCTAGAAGGAACAACAATAATTATTGCCACACATGATTATTCAATAATCAAGAATTTTCCTAATAAAACATATCGTTTTGAAAATAAAGTAATTAAAGAAGTTTTAATGTCTTAAGATGGAATTTCAGGAGAACATATCATTAAAAGACGCTAATACTTTTGGAGTAGATGTAAGTTGTAAGTTATTTTATGAAATAAACTCTGCTACTGATATAAAACATCTCATAAAAAGCACAGAATACACAAAAAATAAATCGTTAATACTAGGAGGAGGAAGTAATGTTTTATTTACTAGAAATTTTGATGGAATAATTATCAAGAACAATATTTTAAGTATTAAAATTATTTCTGAGAACACCAAATATACTGAAGTAAAAGTTGGGGCTGGAGAGAATTGGCATCAATTTGTTCTGTGGAGCTTAAAGAATAATCTTTCTGGATTAGAGAACTTATCTTTAATACCAGGAAATGTTGGAACCTCCCCAATTCAAAATATTGGAGCTTACGGAGTAGAAGTAAGAGATGTAATAACAAAAGTTGATGGGTTTTATCTTGAAAGTGGAGAACAATTTACCTTACAAAATAAAGAATGTAATTTTGGGTATAGAAATTCTATTTTCAAGAAAGAACTTAAAGGAAAGGTAATAATTTCTCATGTATATTTCAGATTAAATAAAATAGAGAAATTAAATACTGAGTACGGAGCAATTAAAGATGAACTGAAACTTTTAGGATTACAAAATTCATCAGAAAATGTAAGTAAAGCCGTTATTAGTATTCGTCAGAGGAAATTACCAGACCCAAATGAAATCGGGAATTGTGGAAGTTTCTTTAAAAATCCTATTATTTCTACAACACAATTTAAAGAGTTAAATGAACAATATTCTGAAATTGTAGGTTATAAAGTTTCAGAAACACAAACAAAAGTAGCAGCTGGTTGGCTTATTGACCAATGTGGATGGAAAGGATATAGAAAAGGAGATGTTGGAGTTCATAAAAACCAAGCTTTAGTTTTAGTGAATTATGGAAATGCAAAAGGGGAAGAAATAGTTTCATTATCTGAAGAAATACAAAAATCAGTAATAGCAAAATTTGGAATTGAAATACATCCGGAAGTAAATATAATAGGATGAATAAAAGCCAAAAGCTAAAAGACAAACTCCGAGAAAACTTTGAGTTTAACCCTACTCCACAACAAGATGAACTAATAAATGAAATATCTGATTTCGTAACCACACTAGGAAATAGAAGTGTATTTTTATTAAAAGGGTATGCCGGAACCGGGAAAACAACATTAGTATCTGCACTAGTAAAAAGCTTATCAGCAGTTGCAAAAAGAAGTTCATTATTAGCTCCTACAGGAAGAGCAGCAAAAGTACTATCTTCTTATTCGAAAAAGAAATCTTTAACAATTCATAAGAAGATTTATTGGATAAAAACAAATAGTAAAGGCAATACATTTGTAACTCTGCAAGACAACCAAAGTTCTAATTGTATCTTTATTGTTGATGAAGCGTCAATGATACCATCTCATACAGATAAAGGTTTTGGGAATAGAAATCTGCTTGCAGATCTCATTGAATATGTATATTCCGGAACAGATTGCAAACTAATTCTGATTGGTGATACTGCACAACTTCCTCCTGTTCATTTGGATATGAGCCCAGCTTTAGACGATACTATTCTGGAAAATGATTTTAACAAACAGGTAATTGTAAAGGAATTAACTCAAGTTGTTCGTCAGAAGAAAGATTCTTTAATTCTGGAAAATGCAACTCAGATAAGAGATATGATATCTAATCAGGATTATAAATATCCGAAAGTAAAGTGTAATGAAAATGTAGTTAGATTAATTGAAGGAGATGAACTACAAGAAAAAATTGAAAGTTCCTATGATAAATATGGATTGGAAGACACAATAATTATTTGTAAATCTAACAAAAGAGCATACCTCTACAACCAGCAAATCCGGCATAAAATACTTTGGAAAGAAGAGAGAATATCAAATGGTGATTATTTGATGGTAGTTAGGAATAACTATAGTTGGCTTGATGAAGATAGTAAAGCAGGATTTATTGCAAACGGAGACAGTGTTAAAGTAAAACATATAAGAAAATATGAAGAATTATACGGATTTAATTTTGCTCATATAACTATAGAACTAGTAGATTATCCGGAAGAATCAGAAATAGATGTAATTGTAATGCTAGATACTTTAGAAAGCGAACAAGCTGCTTTAGACTATGATAAATATAAAGAATTATATAACTTAATTTCTCAGGATTATCACTCTATAAAAAATACATACAAAAGGAATAAAGCTATAAAGGAAGATAAGTATTTAAATGCATTACAGATAAAATATGCCTATGCTATTACTTGCCATAAATCTCAGGGTGGGCAATGGAAATCTGTTTTTGTAGAACAATCTTATTTTACAGATGAAATGTTAAATAAAGAATATTTAAGATGGTTATACACTTCTTTCACTAGATCTTCTGAAAAATTACATCTAATTAATTTCTCAGATAAGTTCTTTTAAAGATATTAATAAGAGATCAATTCCAAACAATCTGAATATAATTCAGCTAAAGCCTCATAATCTTCTTCTCCCCAATAGTCTAAGTCTGACGCATCAAAATTAGTCATGATATTCTCTAAAATACAAGTACAATACCCCTCCATTTCTGCATCGTCTCCAATACAACCATTTAAAAATTCTGTTGCTAACTCCTCAGTCCATCCTTCTCCATATTCTTCAGTAGTTAATTCATCTTCCTCCATCTCCATTCCTAATTTAATAAGATCCTCTAAATCACCAAAACAACTTAAGATCATCATTCCTGCTTCCTCATCAGACATTGATTCATCTGCATCTGCAATACTATAAGAATCAAATATTTCAGATACTTTCTCACAAGCGCAAGTAGCAAATTCTTCATATGAAGTTCCTGCTGCCGCCATCATCGCTTCTGATTCAGGATCAGCTTTCAATTCAGATATCATGTCAGATGTACATCTATCCATATCACTAGAAGACCAGTTACCTTTTGTTGATGTTTCCCCTCCACAAGATACTAGTAGAAAATTAAAAGATAATAAGTAAAGGGATAATTTAATTAAGTTTTTCATTTTTTGTATTTTATTTATTTAATAGTCAGCTAATATAGTAAAATTATTCAAAAACAACGCGTCTTTCTACACTTCCATCAGAATAAATGTAAAATAAAGTTGTACTGTTAATCACTTTACCTGGATTAACCTCTCTACCTAAAATATCTACTACTTTTAATAAACTAATTTCATTTGTGTTTAAAAGTCTGACATTTGTTGGTTGAGTCCAAAACACTAATGGAGTCCAAGATGTTGATCGATACGCTCCTCCATTTGGATCACACCAAGTTCTTGCTTGAGCACGATATGTTTGACCAGGAATTAATCCATTCTTATTTTTTGTAATCGCAGGATAATTTACTCCAAAACCTCCTGCGTTCATCCAAGGAGATCCAGTGGAATCTTCTCTTAATTTAATTCTTAGGAAAGAATAAGTTCCATTTAAATTCCAATCAAATTTAACTTTTGTATTAGTAATAGGAGTTGAAGTAAAGTTTGTAACATTAGGACAACTCGATAAAGTTGTAAATGTTCCTGAAGCATGCCAATTTATAGTTGATGCATTACAATACCATATTTTAAATCCGTACTCATAAGTTGTTGATGGGAAAAGTCCTAATATAAGTTTTGAAGTATTTAACGTATTACATCCAGTCCCAGTAGGAGATCCCATTGTCTTAGTAGACCAAGCGTTCGTTCCAACCTCTCTGTAACGGAACCTTATTTGATCTACATCACAACAAGAGGAATTCATATTATCCCAATTAAATGTAGCTCTATCATGTATGATATCCAAGGTATTTACTCCAGTTATCTGTCCACATGAGCAATACACACAAGATCCGTCATCTAAATTAACATTTGGATTGTAATTTAATGCTGTAGAATCAGTACATCCTGAATAAATACAAGATCCATCATCTGAATTTGCAGTCGGGTCATAATTATCAGCTAAAGAATCAGTACATCCAAATATTGGGCAAACAACTCCTCCAACACTTATCTGGTTTATATAAGGAGCTCCACCATTAGCAACTGTTGTAGATGTATTAGTGTTTAACAACGACCAACTTACACTTCCTAACCCTCCATTTGTTCCATTACATGTTATCGTATAACATCCGACCGGTAAACAAAAATATTGAGGACTATTGTAAGTGTCTGTTCCAGAATTATAAACATATTGAGTGGTATAGACAACCGCTCCAGAAAGATCTGAAATTGTCCACCAAGTACCAGAATTCCACCCACCACCACTCCAACTCGAGTACATACTTAATTCCATATAGTTATCGCAACAACTTCCATCATCATAATTAGCCAAAGGATTATATAGAGGGGAGGTAGAATCTAAACAACCAGGAATAGTAGGAGTTAAAGTAAAACATCCTGTTGAAGAACCAGAAATCATAGTTCCAGTAAAAATTCCATTATTATAATCTGTTGATGTATATAATGTTCCTCCTGAATAAACCCAAGACAAAACACTATCACACAATGACCAATTAACATTTGTTGCTCCAGAAGTTCCTGGATTAACAACCCCGGTACCTGAAGAATCAAACTCCATTTCTGCACTATATATAGTCCCAGAACATCCCCATTGAACATCAAATTCCCAAGTGTAAAGTGACATATCTGTAACCGGATTAGATTGATAGAAACAACTTCCATCATCAATAATAGCAGATGGATTATAATTACATGCAATAGGATCTGTACAACCAGATAATCCTACTGATACTACTACCGTATCGCTAATAAAGCAAGTCCAATTATTATATCCGACATACACCACATATGTTCCTGCGCTTAAATTAGTAATATCTTCTGTTGTTTGGGATGGATTCGTATTCCAGAAATATGAGAAAGGTGGAGTTCCTCCTGTCACTGTTAAATCAATTGATCCATCACTTGCTCCTACACTGCTTTCATTTGTAACTATATAAGATAAGGATAGTGGCAATGGCTCATTAACAACCATGGTGTCTAATCGACTTTGACCTTGATTATCCGTAATATTTATAATATAATTCCCTGCAGTAATATTGGATAAATCTTCAGAAGTAGATCCATTACTCCATAAATATGAATATGGAGGAACTCCACCACTAACTGTAATATCAATTGATCCTGTAGAATTACCAGTACAAAGAACATCAGTTATAGAGTATGTTAAGTGTATAGGAGTTGGCACATCATCAAATACATCAATAGAATCAACAACATAACAATTATTTGCATCTATAATATAAGAAACATATGTTCCTGAGATTAAATTAGATAATATTGCAGAAGTAGATGTATATCCAATCCAATAGTATGTGTAAGGAGGAGTTCCTCCAGAAACTGAAACTGAAATAGATCCATTACTCATTCCAAATCCAGTTGTATTAGTAACTGTATATATTGGAGTAATAACAGATGGTTCAGTTATATTATAAGAAGAAGTTGCAGTTTGTCCTAATGCATCCGTAACAGAAATAGTATAAGTTCCAGCTAATAAATTCGAGATATCTTGAGAGAATGAACCATTACTCCAAACATAAGTATATGGAGATAACCCTCCACTTACAGATAAATCTATACTTCCATCTGATAAACCATTACAGCTAATATTTATTGTATTTGATGAAAGAACAGGAGGAGAATAAGTACAACTTCCATCATCAACAGTTGCATTAGGGTCATAATTTGTTGCGTTAGGATCAGTACATCCATAAAATGTACATGCAGTCAAACAACTAGCTCCATTGATCCCAGGAGTTAAAGCATTGTTAACAACTATAGAATGAAAATCAATAATTATACCATTTCCTCCAACATGACAATAGCTCATTATTGTCCCAACTTGTGGAGTAGGATTATTTGTACAACTACCCTCTACATCTGCACAATTATCAATTGGTCCTAAAGGCCAACCACACCAGTGTGTATGATGAGATTCAATATTATGACCAATCTCATGACTACAAACCATTAAGTTCCAAGTATATGATGGATTAGGAAAATTAAAATTTGTTGTATTATTCAAATCTGAACTAAATGCATATCCCCAAGAATTACTACACAAAACATCTCTGTAAGCAATACCTCCAGTTCCTGTATTTGATCTTTTAGTCATTAAATGAACCAAGTCTCTACTAATTGATCCATTATTTGATGTCCAATGATTTCTTAACGCAGCAAGCATATTACTAGCATCATTAATATATGAAGCGTACGGATCTGTAGTTTCCCAAATAATTGTTGTTACAATAGATATGTTAAGATTTACTTCACTATCATATACCTGACTAACACCAGCAAGAATTGCATGAGCCCAGTTAGTAGTTGTAGTATTAGAACTGAATGTATTTCGAGTATATTGATCTACTTCAACTGCTAATTCCAAACATTTTGGAGTCATAAAAGATGATTCAGGATAATGTTCTTCAATATTCATCCGTTCTATTTTTTCTTCTACTTCACATGAAAATGTATTACTTATCAAACAATCATTTACATCAAATAATAAAAATTCATTATCTATTTTGTTTATCTCAAATTGTCTGTTATTGTGTTTATAACTAATCACAATGGAATTTTCAAAACATAAAAATGTACCAATTGAATTGCCTTCATATAAGATATAATAAGATCGAAAATCTGGAGAATATTCTTCAGAGTCCTGTCCAGTAGATTTTTCAATTATTAACTTATGCTCTGGACTTAATACAGAAAATTTTCTCATGTATACATCTAAAAAATTCTCATTAATAAGAGGGAGTTTTAGAAAGAAATCATTTGAATTTTCAGAAATTATCTGATCTAACAAATTTCTGTCTAAATGAACAGCTCTTGTATTCTCAGTATTTTGAGTTACAATATTCTCTGAAACAGTATAACTAAAAACATTGTCTTGTGCTGAAAGTGGGAATACAATAATCGTAAGTAGAAATAGTAATCTTTTCATCTTATTTTAGGTTTATGCAAATTTACAAATTATCTATTACATAAAGACTTATAATCACAATATTCGCATCTGCTTATTTCTTCAGTTTGTTTAAAATCTTCTGTGAGGATTTTATTTATTATTTCTTTTATTATTTCTTCAATTTCATCCAAAACAAAAGAAGTAATCAAAATATCATTCTTTTTATTCCCTAGCTTTTTAGCAACAGAAATAAAACCCTCTTTTAGATTCTTAAAGGAAAAGTTACCTGCAATAACTTCATGATCTAAATAATTAGGATTATTTTTAAGATAAAGATAAGAATAAACTAAAAGTTGAAGGGCTTTTCCTTTTTTGGGTATGTCAGATAAATCTTGAAAATCTGAAATTGTAACATCTGTTTTATTTACAATTCCTGTTTTATAATCAATAATTCTGATCTGATTTTCAAATTCATCAATTCTGTCAACTTTTCCTTTAATTAAAAAATCCTGATTATTAATTTTTACTTTATGTTCAAATTCTCCTTCCGACTCTAAAATATTTAAAGTTGAATTAGATTTTTTTAAATAATTCTCCTCAAACTTCATAAAATTATCTGCTAGCTTCTTAGCAATTTGCAATGAAAGATAATTTTTTCCTTCAGAGATATTCTCTCCTTTCATTAAGTCAGAAAATTTCTCTTCTACTTTTTTAAGAATGTCCTCTTTCTTATCTTTAATATCAGAAACAGAAACTATTTTCATAGGATATAAGTCATCAAATGCTTCATGAATAGCAGATCCTATAATATTAGCTTCTGCAAATTCCTCTACTTCATTCTCTTTTCTGATTTTTGCCAAATAATGATAATAAAAAGAAAGACTGCAGTTATTATATCTGTTTAATGCAGAAGGAGAAACATATTTTGACCATTTTGTTATCTGGCCTGAAACTCCAGAGTTTTCTATAATAATTATATCTTCTTCTTTAAAACTTAATTTATTACCACCATAAATAAATCTATTCATCTGATAAGGATACTCTGATAATAATTGAGTTATGAATCTACTCTTTTCACCACTTCCGAAATCATCTGTTTCTGTATTGTATAAGATATTTACATTTTCTGCTCTTTGTAATAATCTATAAAAGTGATAAGAAAAAACAGCATCATTTACTCTATAAGTTGGAATCTTAAAATGAATTTTCATATCAAAAGGAATAAATGAATTTAATGTTTTTCCTTTCGGTAACACACCTTCATTTACATTCAGGATAATTACATTTTTAAAATCTAAAGTTCTACTTTCTAAAATTCCCATTAGCTGAGCTCCTTTTAAGGGTTCTCCTTTAAAAGGTATTACTTCTTTAGAAACTAATTGTCTGAAAATAGAATAAATTGTTTTAATCTCAACCTTAAATTCATGAGTTGCAATTAGATTTTTTAATAGAGTGAAAGATTTATGAAAAGAATAGAATATCTCTGATTCTATACTATTTTTCTTTCCTTTTATTTGTTCTCTTAAAATATTGATTATAGATCTTTCACAATTAAAAACATCATCTGAATCTTTCCAGAAATTAAAAATACTCTTAACATTTTCAAGATCTGATTTCAGATGTTTTTCTATAAAATCAACAGAAATTCTTACTTTATTCTTTACAGAAATATCATTTCTTAAAGATATAATATTATGAGATTCTGCAAATTGCATAAACAAAGGATGATTAATAATATTCAACACATCTTTATAGTAAAAAGTATTGGAATTCAGAACCCTAATTTGAGATTGAAATATTACATCCATAAATGAAAATAAAGGAGTGTTTTTAATAGGGCTTCCCATTGTAATATTTAAATCCTTTACATTCTCCGGAAGGTGATTTAAAACGGGATACAACATTCCTTCATCCGCCAATACTATTGCTGTTTTACTTTCTTTGAGATCTTCTTCTGAGTAGGAAGATAATATCTCGGAGATAACCTTAGATTGTGATATGTTTTTTGGACAAGCTATTATATTAAATGAATTTTTCTCTGTTTCATAATATTTTCCTACACCATCAAAATCAATTTCCGACCATTTATCTCTTTGTGTTCTTAAGAAATCTCCTGCTTCATGATTTTTATTATTATAATAATATTCATCTGCATCCCAAAAAACTCTGGCAATATCTTTTTTCTTCAGACAATCAATTATCTTTTGTTCTGAAGTAGTTAAGGCATTTAATCCCACAAACCAAACTTTATCCCATTGCAGATTTATATTTTCAATATTTGAAACTGCTTTTTTGTAGGCCATACCCTGATAGGCGAAATTATTTTCTGAAAGTAACTCATTAAAATTAGAGTACCAACTATAAATATGACTATAAAAAGTTGTAAAACTCTCTTGCGACTGAGTTAGTTTTCCTTCAGAGAAACTCCAATCTTCTAAATTCCAATTTTCTAACTCTTTAACATCTTTCAGATTTGAAAAGATCAATTTCGCATCTACTAAATTTCTGTCCACTTCATTAAAATCATGTAAAAGCATGTTACTCCAACTCATAAACTTTTCAAATGAATCAGTTTCAGAAGGAGAAGATTGTAAATACGCTTGATACAAATAAAATTGCAAGGATAAATTATCTAAAACTTTATACCCTGAGATACCCTCAATGAAATCCTCAATAGAGTAGAACTGTGGAAGAAAAATTGGTTTATCAATTAATTTTGAAAGATAATGTTTAAGAAAAACAACTGATCTTTTACTTGGCAAAACAACAGCAACACCATCCATTGTTTCTGGATATTTCTTAATTAGTCTTTCTGCTATATTTTCTAAAAATGCTTTCATATTTTATGGACTAATTTTTCTGAATTAGTATAAATTAAATACTTTTCAATATTCTGATATCCCATCTTATTTAAGATAAAAGCATAATTAATAATCTGATCAATATATTTTTGTTCAGGAGCTCCCGTTTTATAATCTATTACAATTGTTGAATTTTTATTAAATAAAATCCTATCCGGAATATAAGATTCTCCTGAAGGTAGTAAAATTTCCTTTTCATTTTTCACCTCCCATCTATCATCAAAAAACCTGTTAAACTCTTCTTTTTCAAATAAATCTGATATTGTATTTATTAGTTTTTCTTTTAATCCAACATCACACTCTCCTTCAAGATAAACACGATTACAACACTCAATAATTTCATTTTTATTATTTATTATAGAAAGTGCATAATGTAATAATTTACCCCAATCTTTAGCCGAATTATTTTCATCCAAATCCCAAGACCTTTCAGAAGATCTCTTTAAAGACACTACTTTTTTCCAATCAATTTTCTTCTTTCCAGATAATAAATACTCATTAGGACTTTTATTTTCTTTTCTGATAAATTTTTCGGATGGATCTCCAATAACAAGTTTGTCCTGAATTCCGAATTGATACAAAAACAAATTAAGTTTTGTAGAATTTAAAAATGACGTACTTATGTTTTGAGAGTATTGTTTGGAATAAACATATAATCTCTCCTTTGCTCTTGTCATAGATACATACAACTTATTCAGATTATCCATATAACTAAGTTGTTTTTCCTGCAAATATTCCTTGTCAAAATCAGAATTTTCTAATTTAGTTGTAGTTCTGATTAATGAAGATTTTAATTTATTTTTTGTTTGAAGAGAAGAATCTACCCAAATCTCAGAATAATTTTTTCCTCCCTCCCAATTAAATGGAATCATTACCACATTAAAAGCTAATCCTTTTGATTTATGAATTGTCATTAATTGGACTGCATCTGTTTCTTCAGGAACTACAACTGATTCAATTTCTTTTTTCTCTTCCCACCAATCTAAAAACTCAGCAATGTTACTTCCTTTGTTTTCAGAAAAACTTAAAATTACATCTAGAAAGAAAGTTGTATAAACATCTTCCTCTATAGAAAATAATTTATAAAGCCTCTCAATCAACTCATATAAAGGCAATCTTAACAAAGTGCTTTCTTTTAAAGAAATATTAAAGTTTTGTAATATTTTATTGAATCCTTCTTTTTTAGAAATATGAAGATTAACATCATGTATTGAATATTCTTTTTCAGAATTATTTATTAAGAAATTACAAACAGATGCTTTTGCGATTTTATCGGTTTTGTTCTGAAGATATCTTAATACAGAAATTATAACTCTAACTTTTTCGGAGGAATTTATAAGCAATCCTTCAGAAGATACAACAGGAATCTCCGACATAGAAAAAAGATTTGCAACAAGAGAAACCCTTTTTCTGCTATTACATAAAATAGTAATATCTTTATACCTGAAGTTATTTTCAGAAACAAGTGTTTTAATTTCGGAAATCATTTTCTGAATTACATTTTCCTTAAATCCATCTTCCTCATTGTCAACTAACTCCAAATGAACATAACCTCCATCTTTTGCAAAATCAAAATTTTGCTGACTATCATCATAAATCCCAATTAAACTTGGAGATAAATTGTGTTTTAGCTTATCAAAAAACTTATTATTAAAATCAATTATATTTTTCTTGCTTCTATAATTCTGATTTTCTACTTTATCTACATTATAATGATGCTCTAACTTAGATTCCCACTCACTTTTCTCTGATAGATTATCCCCCATAAATATTTTAGGAATATTAAGAAATTGTTCTACCTCCCCTCCTCTCCATCTGTAAATAGATTGTTTCCCGTCACCAACAATAAAACAACTTCCATAATCAACAGAATCTGTTATAAGAGGAAGTAAATTTTGCCATTGTAAAAGAGAAGTGTCCTGAAATTCATCAATTAAAAAATGATTATACCTCTCTCCTATTCTTTCATAAATAAAAGAGGACGGTTGCTTTACAATTACCTCATGTATTTTTTTATTAAACACAGAAATCTGCTCAATATTTTGTTCCTTTTTATATTCATTTATCTCTGATAAAAGCTCGTTAAGAACTGCAATGGAATATATATTAGAGAATAAAGAATTTACTGTGTTATACTCTTTAATATAAGATAACAAATCATAATAATAACTTAAGAATTTTGGTTTATGAGTATCAACTAAACCTTTAATATCATCCGGTTTTGATTCTGTATACCAAATATCATTTTGTATATTTCTTTGAAATGAATCAGAAGGATTCCATTTCTTTTCATCTTTTAAGTTTTTAGTAAAATGATTATAAAATGTTCCTCTTAAAAAATGTTCTTTTGTAAATCCAAATGAAACAAAATATTGTGAAATGATATCAGATAAATCTGAAATAGATTTTTTAATATGATTTCTCTTTCTTAGTAAATCATCTTTTACTTTTAAGCAAGATGAAATAGATATTGTATTCGAATTTATAAAAGGAATTGCATCTTCATTAAAAAGGTTTCTGGCAAAATCTTCTAAGTCATTTTCGATATTTGTACTTTTTCCCTCTTCTGCTTTTTGCAAAGCAAAATTCACCAAAGCTTCCGACAAATCCCCTCCTTTTGCAGACATCTTTGAAAGTAAAGTAGCAACTACTGGCTGAATAATTTTATAATTATCCATCTCCAACTCAAAATTGTAAGCCAAACCCAAATCAGAAGAAAAAGTACGAACTATATTATATGTAAACTTATCAATAGTAGAAATTCTAAGATCTGCATAATTGTGTAAAATACTACTTTTCACTTTCTCTGCATATAATACAATCTGATCTTCAGAAAGCTCAGTTTCTTTTAATATCCAATCTAAAACTCCATCTTTATTTTCACCCTCAGATAAAACTTCTAAATACTCCAA